>DATLAD010000266.1:0-7733 GCA_035527575.1 Dehalococcoidales bacterium | reverse complement strand
TGTCTGCCGCCTTCGGCCAGAGACATATCCTTGACGTCATAGTTCTTAGTTGCAGTCATCCACTACTCCTTTTCTAGAAGGGACTTTGTCCTATTTTTTACTTTCCTTCGGTCGACCGCCTTTGTGAAGACGAGGGTTTTCCGCAGGACAACTCTCCATCGGCACCGAGCAATCCAGACATGTCTCCCTCCCGTACTCCTTGCACCCGTCCAGCCAGGGCACATTACCGTTAAATTGCCCGGATAAAGGATGCTTCTTCGCTTCCTCCTTCAACGGTCTGCCTACCTTACCCATTTTCACCTGCCACGCTCACCCAAGATATCCCCAATCCGGTTTATATTGTATCATAAGTGCAAAGGGAAAATTCAGCGGAATAAATGCCTGCGAGAGATTTTTCTCTGGAGAATGCCTCAGGCAATTCTCCAGTCCCGGTATCCCTGGCGGATGATTTCCCCGTATTCTTTCGAAGGCGAAGACTCCTCCATCTGCCCGGATTTTATATAAGTCACGGCCTGATGGGGCTCGTTGTCTTCATCGAATACGGTGACATTCAACCTGGCATAGCCGGCCTCGTATCTGTCCAGCTGCCTGAGGCACGCCTCGCTGACCTCGTAGATAGCGCCCCGCACCTTCTCCCCCCGCAACGACCTTATGGTGGCTTTGCCGCCCCGCCATTCCCGGGACCAGCCGGTAAATATTATCTTGTAGTTAGGCAGAGTAGCCACGAACAAGGGCTTGCTATCCGGGCAGCGCGCCTGCATCTGCTTTTTACTCAGGTTGCTGGCGTAGGCAAAATAGTGCACTTTTATACCTCATCCTATCTTTAATCATTTTCCCCCATTTATTTAACGGCTATGCCGGTGCCCCGCCGCCTCTCCCCGACCGGGAGACGGTTCCGCCGTCTGTCAGCAACCGGGCTCGCCGGGGTGCCCGCAGCAGTTCTGCCGCTTCCATATCTTGATGAAGTTATTGCGGAAGACAAGATAGAGCTTTCTGTGCAGGGGCATGGGCACCGCCATATTGGTGAAGAAAGCACGCAGGCTCGGCATATTCTCTACAGTCCTTACCTCATCCTTATCAGATTATATTATAACCCGGTTGCTAATGATACCCGGGATGCAGCGACCTGTTGACGGTTGACATCTTAAGATAATATGTATAACATTATTAAGCAGCTTTGATTAAATTTCAAAAGAACAGGGGTGTAAAAATCCGAACGTCTCGGGAGACAGCTTTGACCCTGTCTGCTGATGGTGTTTTCCACAAGATACACACCTTATCCGGGGTAACTGATAGCTCACAGGGGTAAATAATGCATAGATTGCTAGCCGTTATTCTGGCAGGTGGTATGGGGGAGCGCCTGAGCATTCTGTCTCAGGAACGTGCTAAACCTGCGGTCCCATTTTCCGGTAAATACCGTATTATCGACTTTTCCCTCAGCAATTGCGTGAACTCGGGCGTCTACAATGTCATCGTACTGACCCAGTACCAGCCGGTCTCCCTTACCGAACATATCGGTATCGGCGCGCCCTGGGGACTGCTACCCCCGGACAGGAACATACGCTTGCTGCAACCTTACCTGGCGCGTGAAGAAGGCCGGGACTGGTATAAAGGAACGGCTGACGCCGTTCACCAGAACCTCGACCGCATCGAGGCCGAGGATGCCGACGAGATTCTGGTACTCAGCGGTGACCACATCTACAAGATGGACTATTCCGCCATGTTGGAATTCCACCGGGAAAACGATGCCGATGTCACTCTGGCCGTCACCCGCATGCCCGAAGAAGAACTCTACAGGTTCGGCACGGTAATCGTAGATGAAAAAGGGCTGATAACCCACTTCCAGGAAAAGGTCAAGAGCCCGCAGAGCAATCTGGTATCCATGGGTGTCTATATCTTTAATATTAATATTCTGCGAGAGTTGTTAGAAGTCAGGACGGGGCATGACTTCGGCAGAAACGTATTTCCCAAGATGGTAGGCAAAGGCCGGATGTTCGCATACATGTTTGACGGCTACTGGCGCGATATCGGTACCGTGGAAAGCTACTGGCAGGCTAACATGGAGGTGCTGGCGACTTCTCAGTCGTTCCTGTCTGATATCAACTGGCCGATATACACCAGGGAAGCGGAGGCCCCCCCGACCAAGATTGGCGATAACGCCACCGTTACCAACTGCCTGCTGTCCGGCGGCTGCAGAATCGAGGGGCACATAGAGCATTCTATCATATCGACGGGAGTCCAGGTGGCTGAAGGCGCCATCATCAAAGATTCGATTATCATGGACAACACGCATATCGGCCAGAACAGCATTATCGACCGTTCCATACTGGATAAGGAAATAACCATCGAGCCCGACTGCCACATCGGCTGCGGCGACGATTACCGCGCCAACCGCCTTTATCCCAGGGTCTTAAATACCGGGCTGACCCTCATCGGCAAGCGGACAGTAATCCCCGCCGGCTACAAGATCGGCCGCAACTGTATCATCTACGATAGCGTTGTCGAGGGTGATTTGCCCCCTTCCGAGATAAAGAGCGGCGAGACCGTTAAACCGAAACGCAAGCCAATCCGGATAAAAGCTTAAACCATCTCACAGCCGGCCGGATGCACAATCCAATACCAGGAAGAAGAATCCCGTTTCCGCGCCAGGGTCTGCAGTCTATGAAAACAAAAGAAAGGATGATTGTTTACCATGAATGAGACTATAAAGGTAATAAAAAATAGAAGAAGCATCAGGAAATACAAGGCGGAACAGATAGGCGACGCGGAATTGCGGGCAATAATGGAAGCCGCTATGTACGCGCCCAGCGCCATGAACCAGCAAAAATGGCATTTCACGGTGGTACAGAACCCAAAAATGCTTGATAAAATGGCCGGCACGATAAGGAAAAACCTGCTGAAGTCCAGCATCGATTTATTCGTCGAAAGGGCAAAAAATCCCGACTATAACGTCTTTTTCAATGCCCCTACCGTGGTTTTAATTACGGCGGATGAGAAGGCTCATTTCACGGAATTCGATTGCGGGGCGGCAACGGAGAATATCGCCCTGGCGGCCGAATCGTTGAACATAGGTTCATGCGTCATCGGAATGGCCGGTTTCCTTTTCGAATCGGAAAAAGCAGATGAAATAAAGAAGGAGCTGGGAATCCCGGAGGGGTATAAGTTTATCATATCGGTTGCACTGGGGTATAAAGACGTTAAAAATCCGCCGGTGCCGCCAAAAAACAAGGACGTAATCAATTATGTCAGATAGAGAAGGTAAAGGTATTTATCTATCTCAACTCAAGCAGCCGGGACAGGAATTCTTCTACCTCAGCAACCGAATTCAGAAAATACTCGGCGGCGGATGAAGCGTTCTCCTGTCCCACGAAGACGCTCCAGCCCTCCGGGCGGTGCAGGACTTTAAAGGCGTCTTCATCAGTCGTATCGTCACCCGGGTAGACGGTCAGCAAACGAGAGAGCTTGAGATTAGCCTTGATTTCATGGCCGATAAATTCTACGGCCTTACCTTTATCCCAGTTTACCGGAGGCCTTATCTCCCAGACCTTCTTCATGGGGTAGACCCTGATTTCCCCCTTATCGACGTGCGGCGCGGTAATCCGTTTCACGGCACTGGTTACGGCATCTTCCTTCTCCGGTTTCGCCAGCCGGTAGTGGACGCTCACGCTCAGGCCTTTGTCCTGGATGATAACGCCTTCGATATTGCGCAGCGCCGGCGTCAGCTGCGCCGCGAGGTCTTGCATCGTAGGGCAGGCTTCCTCGGCCTGTGGATTGATGTACTTCAGGCCGGGCCCTTCTATTTCCAGCCCGTGATTGCCGGAATAGTAGATACCCTCTATGCCCACCAGCGATTTCAGTTCGGCGAGCTGCCGTCCGCTGATGACGCCCACGCTGGTTCGAGATTTCCTGGCCAGCGCCTGTAGCTTCTGCCTGACGCTGGCGGAGAGCACCGCATCCTCCGGGCGCCCCACAATATTGGCCAGGGTACCGTCATAGTCGGCGAGGAGAAGGATATGGGACGCCGCCCGGAAATCCGCCAGGAAATCCTGCCACGCCTTAAAAAGGTGTTTCACCGGCCCCCCGCTATCGAGATGAGTCTGGAGACCATAGAGCCACCCCATCGGTAGATGTTATTGCCAGCCACGATTTCCCGCATGTTCTTCATGCGGCGGCGCCTCTCGGCTTCCGGCATCTCGATGGCTTCTTTAATCTTCCCGGCGAGTTCGCTGACGGCAAAGGGATTAATGAGGAGGGCATCCTGCAACTCCACGGCGGCGCCGGCAAATTTACTCAGTATCAAAACGCCGTCGCCATCTACCCTGGCTGAGACATACTCCTTGGCCACCATGTTCATGCCGTCGTGGAGAGAACTGACCACGCAGAAGTGAGCCAGGCGGCGCAGGGCGTTCAGGGTCTCCCGCGATAGCTGCCGCGTCATCGGAATCACCGGCTGCCAGGAGTCGGTGCCGTACTTATCGTTGACGGCCTTCATAAGGTCGTCGATTCTCCGCTCAATCTCCTTGTAGGCGTCAATCCGGGTGCGGCTGGGCATACCCGCCTGAATAAAGACAACCCTGCCGCGGTATTCGGGATTGTCCTCAAGGAATTTATCCAGTGCCATGAGCCGCTCCGGTATGCCCTTGGTATAGTCTATGCGGTCCATGCCGATGCCGAGGTATTTGTCCTCCAGATTGAATTCTTTACTCAGATTCTCCATCTCGCGTTCAACGGCTTTTGTCTCCGCCTGCCCGGATATGCTATCGAAGTCCACGCTGATGGGGAAAGGTTCCACAACGGTCGTATTCCCCCGATAGGTTATCGCGGATTTTTTACGGTCGACCTCGGCGCCTAACACAAGCTCGGCCGCCTCCAAAAAGTTGTTGCAGAAAGACGGGATATGGAAGCCCATGAGGTCGTTGCCGAGCATCCCGACGAGTATTTCCTCGTGCCAGGGACAGGTGCGGAATATCTCGTAGGCAGGCCAGGGAATGTGCCAGAACTGGCCAACGGTCAGGTCGGGATTACGCTCCTTGAGATAGCCGGATAGCAAAGCGAAGTGGTAGTCCTGCACCAGCACCACCGCCTGGCGGTCGCCTATCTCGTCCACCACGGCATCGGCGAAGATTTTATTAACCTTCTTATAAGTATTCCACCAATCATCACTGAATACCGGCGGCGTAAAGGTAACATGGCACAGCGGCCAGAGTGCCTGATTGGCGAAGCCGAGATAGAATCCGGCTACATCCTCTTCCGTCAGCCAGACGCGGCGCAGGGTATACTCCGGTTTTTCCGGCGGCACGGCCACGCGGTCATGTTCATCAACGACTTTTCTATCGGCGTCACCGGTGCCCTGGGCTATCCAGATACCCCCGGAGGCACGCATGACGGGGTCGAGGGCTTCGGTAAGTCCGCCGACCGGGCGGGTGCAGTTAATCTTTCCGCCGGACATGGTGTGTACGTAGGGCTCGCGGTTGGAAACGACGATGAACAGGTTTTTACCCAGTTTCGTCCTGACGAGCTGGCAGAGTGTTTCCTTGTTCCATGACATTTCTTCCCTCTTGAATCGTATCATCTTTAATATACTATGTTCTTCTGACTTTCTTCGAATTCTTTATCATGGCCTAATTTTATTAAGATAACTCCCTTTATTGCTTCGTTCTTCACCGTAAAACGATTATACACTTTACTACTGCCGGTCTCATCAACTTCCCCCGTACACTCCTGGCCTACCCACTTATCAGCCAGGTACTCGTTTGAGGGCACTATTAATTGCCTGCCGGCGACATCTTCATATGTATCACTTCCCCATATCACCATTTTGGTATTTGGCGATATTCCCTCACCGCAGGGTGATGTCCCTATATAACCATTTATTTTAAAATCACACCTGCTGAAGATGACTTCACCTCCCGGAAGGCCTATAATTTTGGCAAGATAGAGAGCTGGTCCCATCCCAAAGCAGTTACTTTTATTTAATGCCCAATCATACTGCACGATATCTCCAACCTCTGGAGTTTTTTGGGTGTCGATAATGACAATATCACCAACTTCATAACCATAGCCGCCAGTGGCAAGAGTAACCTTCTCCTGATATTCCGGGTACCTCTCTGAGCATCCAATCAAGAACAACACTAGAATGACTAAAAAAGCTGGAATAATTTTTATCATATTTCTCTAATATCTTGACCTGCTTTCCATCAGAGTAATTCAGGCGTCACTACCTGTCAAGGCACGCCTGTTCTTCCACATTCAGTTGATGACTCAACCTTTTTTATATAACGCGTCTTTTCTTGCGCCCACCGCGCAAGCGCAGCATCAGCTTCTGGAGTCGGCGGTATTTCACCGGCCGCCACTTGCCGAGGCTGAAGAGCCTGGGGAACAGGGCTTTGCGCGTTTCCTCGATAACAAAGAGGCTGCCGCCGGCCAGAATAACGATGCCCCACTCGCTTATGCTTAAAGGCGTCGTCCGGAAAGCCGATTGCAGGAAGGGCACGTAAATCACGGCGATTTGCAGTAAAATCGCTACCGAGATAGAGGCCACCAGCCAGCGATTGCGCAGGATGCCCAGCTTGAAGACGGTGCGTTCGTCCGAGCGGGCGTTGAAGGCGCGGAACCACTCGAAGGTAACCAGGGTGCAGAAAGTGAGCGTCCGCGCCTCCTCGATACTCATCCGCGCCTGGGCCCAGTTAAATATCGTGAAAGAACCGACACCCATAATCAGAGCCATAAAGAGGATGCGGAATATCATACCGGGGTAGATAATGCCCACTCCGGGGTGGCGGGGCGGCTGCTTGAGTTCATCGCCGGCCTTGGGCTCCATTCCCAGAGGCACGGCCACCGCTGTATCCGTGAGCAGGTTGTTCCAGATAATCTGAACCGCCAGCAGCGGCGCCTTACCGAGGAACAGAATGGTCAGGATTAACGCCAGCAGTTCGCCGATGTTCGTGCTCAGCAGGAAAAAGATAACATTCCTTAACCTGTTAAAGATTACCCTGCCTTCGTCTACCGCCGCTACCACCGAGGCGAAGTTATCGTCGGCCAGTGTTATGTCGCAGGCTTCCTTGGCGACATCCGTACCCGTAATGCCCATGGCGATGCCGATATTGGCCGCCTTTAAGGCCGGGGCATCGTTAACGCCGTCGCCGGTCATGGCGACGACATGCCCCCGGCTCTTTAGGGCATTGACGATTCTCAGTTTCTGTATCGGCTCGATACGCGCGAAAACGGAGACGCTTTCCACCTGCGCCGATAGTTCCTCGTCGCTCATGTCGCTGAGCTCATTCCCGGTTACCGCTTTCCCTTCCGGCAGGTTGAGTTGGCGGGCGATGGACTCCGCCGTAACCTTGTTATCGCCGGTAATCATGATAACCTTAATGCCGGCCTGCTTGCAGAGTCGAATCGCTTCTTTGGCTTCCTCGCGCGGCGGGTCGGCCATCCCCGACAGGCCGACGAATACCAGATTACCCTTAAGATGCCCTTCCTCAAGGTCCTCCAGGTCACCGGGCAGCTCGACGCAGGCCGTGGCGATGACCCTCATCGCTTCCCTGGCCATGGCTTCGTTAGCCCGGTGAATAGCCCGGGTATCAGACTCCTCCAGAGGCACGATTTCACTCCCCCGGTAACAATACTTGCTCAGGGACAGCAGCTTTTCGGTGGCCCCCTTAACGTAGGCAACACGCCCGCCATCACGCGGGTGAAGCGTAGCCATGTAGAGCTTTTCACTCTGGAAGGGG
>DATLAD010000265.1:0-5874 GCA_035527575.1 Dehalococcoidales bacterium | reverse complement strand
CTGCAAATTTGTAAAGGTGAAATTAGATAAAACCACCAACCAAATGTCAAGAGAACCCTTACCTTCTTTGTAGCCCCGTCAGCTAGCATTCTCCCTATGGTTAGAATATAATTTTAAAAAATGCCCTAACTAATGTGAAGGAGCACTGAAGTGACTTATTCAAAAATACCGGAACGCATCAGCCGGCTCAGGGAACTGGCCGGTAGTTTATGGTGGAGCTGGCACCCTTCAGGAAGAGCCGTTTTCAGGACGCTGGACTATACTTTGTGGAGGCAGAGCGGACACAATCCGGTCCAGCTGCTCTACGAGATAAGCAAGGAAAAACTTGAGGCCGCCGCCGCCGACGCCACCTTCCTTTCGCTATACGACACCGCCGTCTCCGCCTTTGACAACGAACGCAAAGACGGCGATTCGTGGTACGCCACCAATCATGCCGGCACCTTCTCGGGGCCGGTAGCCTATTTCTCGATGGAGTTCGCCCTCCATAATTCGCTGCCTATTTATGCCGGCGGCCTGGGAGTGCTTGCCGGCGACCTCTGCAAAGAGTCCAGCGACCTGGGAATACCGATGGTAGCCGTCGGCTTCATGTACCCGCAGGGATACTTCCGGCAGCGCATCTCGGCGGACGGCTGGCAGGAAGAAGAATACCAGGAGCTCGATTTCAGCAAAGCGCCGGTAACGCCCATTCTATCCGGCACCGGCAAAAAGTGCCTGGCCGAGGTCAAGCTGAAAAACCGTACGCTGCATATCGGTGCCTGGATGGTAAATCTGGGTCGGGTAAATCTCTATCTCCTCGATACCGCCCTGGAGGAAAACGATCCGCAGGACCAGCAGCTGTCGAGTCGGCTCTACACCGCCGACCGCGATCACCGCCTTCAGCAGGAGATTATGCTGGGTATCGGCGGGGTGCGCGTCCTGCGCGCCCTGGGCATCCGGCCGTCTATCTGGCACGCCAACGAAGGCCATACCGCCTTTATGATGGTGGAACGCATCAGGGAAGCGGTAGCCGCAGGGGACACTTTCGATAAAGCCCTGGAAGGTGTACAGAAGACCACCATTTTCACAACCCACACCCCCGTCCCCGCGGGCCACGACATCTTTTTCAACGAACTTATATCGCAGTACTTTGATAATTACTGGTCTTCCCTGAAGCTCGACCGCGAGGCATTCCTGGACCTGGGTCGTAACAGCGGCACCGGGGAAACCAACTTCAATATGACTATTCTTTCCATGAAGACCTCAGGCCACCGCAATGCCGTCAGCCGACTTCACGGCACGGTTACCCGGCGTATGTGGTGCGGGCTCTGGGTAAATTGCAGCGTGGAGAATACACCAATCACGTATGTAACGAACGGGATACACGTGCCGACATGGATTGCGCTGGAGAACCGGCAACTCTACGATAAATACCTCGGTACCGACTGGATAGAAAAACATGACGACATCAAGCTGTGGGAACGCATCAAAGATATACCGGATGAGGAACTGTGGCGAACGCACATGCTGCTGAAGAGAAAATTGTTCCACATTATCATGGAACGGGCGCAACAGCGGTGGGCAAAAGGGGACACATCGCCGCAGCAGATACTGGCCATGGGTTCCCTGCTCGACCACGATGCGCTCACCATAGGCTTTGTACGGCGGTTTGCCGAATATAAGCGCCCGGCCCTTTTATTCCGGGACATCGAACGATTGAAGCGGATTGTTAATGACAGCTGGCGGCCCGTCCAGATAATCTTCGCCGGCAAGTCTCACCCCGCCGATACGGCATCGAAAATGCTCCTCCAGCGCGTGCATACCATGGCCAGAGACCGTGCCTTTCAGGGACGGATAGCTTTCCTGGAAGATTACGACATGCGCATGGCCAGGTATCTGGTGCAGGGGGTGGATGTCTGGCTGAACACGCCGCGCCGTCTGCAGGAAGCCTCCGGAACAAGCGGCATGAAAGCCTGCCTGAACGGAGTGCTTCACCTGAGCGTACCGGACGGCTGGTGGCATGAAGCCTATAACAATGACAACGGCTGGGCTATCGACGATGACACGATTAAAGTCAACCACGAGGAAGAGGACAGGTCGGACGCCGAGGCGCTTTACAGTCTCCTGGAGCAGAAGGTCGTACCCCTTTATTACAATCGCGATAGAAGGGGGCTGCCGGAGGGGTGGGTCGACATGGTGAAAAGGTCGATAAGCTCCATCGTGCCGGTCTTCTCCGCGCGAAGAATGCTCAAAGAATACTGCGAAAAGATGTACCTGCCGGCGGCTAACACTTGACGTATTCGGGTTCAGGTGCCAGAATTAACCCGTTATTATAAAAGCCGGGAGGTGTGATATGCCTGTCAAAGCATACTATCTGGCTCCAGATGGCAACCTGCACCGCGACTTAACCGAAAGCGAGATTGTCAAAGCTTTTAATTCCGGGCAGGGGCTGCTCTGGGTAGATTTTCCCGAGACAACCGAAGAAGACGGAAAATTCATGGAGCAGAACTTCGGCTTCCATCACCTCGCCGTCGAGGACTGCGTCAGCACGCAGATTCACCCGCCGAAGATTGACAACTTCAAGGACTACATCTTCATCATCGTGCACGGTATCAACCACGCTACTGAATCGGACATCGTGGAGACGGCCGAACTGGCGCTCTTCCTGGGTAGCAATTTCGTTATCAGCAGCCATAGCTACCCGCTCTACAGCGTTCAAGCCGTGCAACAAATGGTCGAAGACGACGCCCGGCCCATGACAAGGGGCACAGATTTCCTCTTACATACCATCGTTGACGCGCTGGTGGATAACGTCATGCCCACCATCGACCTGATGACGGATGTCGCCGCGGAAATCGAGGAAGAGGTAATACACCGTCCTCAACAGAACATCCTGGAAGGTATTCTCAAGCTCAAGCGTTCCTCCCTGAAAGTACACCGTATCATGGCTCCCCAGCGCGAAGTCCTTAACCGGCTCAGCCGCGGCGAGTTTCCCCTTATTAAAACCGAGGCCCAGATATTTTACCGCGACGTGTACGACCACGTCGTCCGCATCGAAGACCTGAACCAGACAGTTCTCGACCGCGCCGATAATGCCCTCGCCACCTATCTTTCCTCGGTCGCCAACCGCCAGAACGAAACGATGAAGGTCCTTTCCGTCGTGGCTACTATTTTCATGCCGCTGACGCTTCTTGCCGGTATCTACGGCATGAACTTCGAGTATATGCCGGAGTTGCAGTGGCGATGGGGATATTTTATGGTGCTGGGGATTGTCGGGGTGGTCGCTCTGGTCCTCATATGGCGGTTCTGGGCGAGCGGCTGGTTCGCCTGGGGCAAGCGCCGTATGACCTGGGTAAAACCGTTTGTGGTAGAGACCAAGAAAATACGCGGCTATTTCGCCCCCAATCTGAAACGCCGCCATAAGGAGTCGACAGGCACAGAAACGCCGCCAGACAATAAATCAGCAACTTAGGTCTTTTATAGCTTTTGCAAATCAAGAGAGACAGGTTATAATTAGCGGTATAATCAGCTACAGGAAGATAATAAATGAAAGCAAGCGAAATCCGCCAGCGTGTCATCATCGAAAGCGTCAGCCCGGAGGTTGACAAAGGCCGCTTCCCGGCCAAAACGGTCGCCGGCGATACCGTTATCATCGAGGCGGACCTCTACGCCGACGGCCATGATACGCTTTCGGCGCGCCTCCTCTACCGGCGCGAGGAGGAAAAGAAATGGACGGAGAAACCGATGCGCCACCTCGTCAACGACCGCTGGCGGGGCTCTTTCGTGGCCGAAAAAACGGGCAACTACGTCTTCACCATCACGGCCTGGGTCGACCCTTTTCTTACATGGCGTGAAGACCTGAAAAAACGTGTCGACGCCAGGCAGGAAGACCTGGAGTTGAACATTCTGATAGGGTCTAACCTGATATCCGGGGCAAAACAACGGGCCTCCCGGGTAGACCGCCAGAAAATAGCGAAATGGCTGGACACGTTAAATTTCGACCATGTCAGCCAGGGTAAAAAAGTAAAACTCGCCCTTAGCGATGGGGTCGGCAGGCTCATGGAGAAATACTCCGACCGTTCTTTTGCGGTCACCTACCCGAAGGAACTGGTAGTGGCTGCCGAACGTGAAAAAGCCGGGTTCAGCACCTGGTACGAGATGTTCCCGCGCTCCTGCGCCTCCGAGACCGGTAAGCACGGCACGTTTAAAGACTGCGAGGCCCGCCTGCCCTATATCGCTGAAATGGCTTTCGACGTCCTGTATTTTCCACCCATCCACCTCGTAGGCCACACCGACCGCAAGGGGAAGAACAACACGGTTACCGCCGGACCCGGCGACCCTGGAACGCCCTGGGCTATCGGTGCCGGGGAGGGCGGCCACAAGGCCATTAATCCCGAGCTGGGCACCCTGGAAGATTTCAAGCATCTCATGGCTAAAGCCGGTGAATACGGCATCGAGATAGCCCTGGATATAGCCTTCCAGTGCTCGCCGGACCATCCGTACATCAAAGAGCACCCGGAGTGGTTTCTCCGGCGCCCCGACGGTTCGATACAGTACGCCGAAAACCCGCCGAAAAAGTACCAGGACATCTACCCGCTCAACTTCGAGATGGAGCACCGGCGCGAGCTGTGGGAGGAGCTCAAGAGCATCGTGGTTTACTGGGCGGAGCAGGGAGTCCGTATCTTCCGCGTGGACAACCCGCATACCAAGCCCTTCCATTTTTGGGAGTGGCTCATCGCTGAAGTGAAAAAGGACTACCCGGACGCCATTTTCCTGGCCGAGGCCTTCACCCGACCCAAGGTCATGTACCGGCTGGCCAGGCTTGGATTTACCCAGTCGTACACCTATTTTACCTGGCGCAACAGCAAGAGAGAGCTTACCGAGTACCTCATCGAGCTGACGCAATCGCCGGTAAAAGACTTCTTCCGGCCCAACTTCTGGCCCAATACCCCGGATATCCTCCACGCTTACTTACAGACCGGCGGGAGGCCGGCCTTCATGACGCGGCTGGTACTGGCGGCGACGCTGTGCTCCAACTACGGCATCTACGGTCCGGCCTTCGAGCTTATGGAGAATACACCGAGGGAGACGGGCAGCGAAGAATATTTCAACTCGGAGAAGTACGAAATCAAGCACTGGGATATCGGGAGAAAGGACAGCCTGAAGGACTTCATCGGGCGGGTCAACCGCATACGCCGCGAAAATCCCGCTCTCCAGCGTAACTACAACCTGTGGTTCAACGCCACGAACAACGAGCAACTGCTCTGCTACAGCAAGCATACCGCAGACCGCTCCGATATCATACTGGTCGTCGTCAACCTCGACCCGCACGCCACGCAGTCCGGCACGGTGAACGTGCCACTTAACGCCTGGGGCTTTAGCGCCGAACAGTCCTACCATGTACGTGACCTCCTGAATGATAGACTCTACACCTGGCGCGGCGAATGGAATCCAGTGGAACTGGACCCGAAAGCCTGCCCGGCCCATATTTTTCAACTCGTCGACAGCGACGGACTCCTCCGCGCGGGGGCAGGACTTTGACTATTATCCGCAAACGTAACAAAATAATCATATAAAGGACTAACGGCCATGACAAAACCAGTTATTTTAATAGTAGATACCAACCGGGGTAGCCTGGAAACCCTGGCGCAGGAACTCGGTCAGGAAGGCTACGATATTTTAAAAGCTACCAGCCTCGATGAACTTGACCAGGTGATACAGGGAAAGATAAAATTCGTCCTGACCGTGATTGACCTCTCCGGCTTTAGAGAGAAAATCTGGGAGCGCTGCGACCACCTGCATGAAGCAAAGATACTCTTCATTATCGTCGCGCCGCAGCGCAGCCCGACTATCCAGCGCGACAGCATGAAGCATGGCGCCTGCGGGTTGCTCGTGAAA
>DATLAD010000264.1:0-5430 GCA_035527575.1 Dehalococcoidales bacterium | reverse complement strand
AATTATGTTACACCACCCAGCCAAAGACATACGGAACTATGGGCAGCAGCCACGGCGCGGTAAAGAAGCCCATGACGGCTCCGAAGATAATCGCCTGCCTTCGCTCCAGCTTCAAGTAAGAATAAGACAGGGCAGCATTGCTTCAGGGGGTATAGATTGGCGGTTTTCACTGCCCCAGCCCAGTCCGGTAAAGAGGCCGGGGTTCTGGACAGCCGGAAAAATCAGAAGCAGTCCGACCATAATGACAGTGACGATGGCCGGCCAGTACCACCTTATCCGCCACTTTTTTCTCAAACTCAGGTGCACGCCATAGGCAAGCTGAGCCGCCCCGGCTAGGAGGGCTATTATCAGCTTGACGGCAAAATGGCCGGGGAAGAAAGCATAAAATAGAAACACCGGCGGATACAAAGGGAAGAAGGCGCCAATTAGACACACGATTCCGTGAATAATTAAAAGCCCAGATAGCAAATGAATCATTGCGCTTGCCTCCTTATATGCTCTACCACCGGCACGTTGCTACCTCCCTGGCGCCAACTGAACATCCACTACCTCTTTTGTCTCCCGGTCAAAGGCTACATAAATAAACATTCGTACCGGCTCGCCAACACGGATGTTAACCCGCGGGTGGATAGTTACCGTCTCTCCAGGATATGTAATATCTGAAGGAAGATTCCCATCAGCTATTTCTTCATAGTCAAGTCGACTCCACCCCGTGGCTTTACCATCACTCCAGCCTATAGCCGCCCATCCCACTTCGGTCGTATATTTGTCTGCCGTTTCTAGCCACTTTGATACCTCAGGATGATTAAGCGCTATCTCGATCATGGCGGCCTTCTCATCGTCCGTCAGCGGCTTTATGCCCTTCTGGGTACACCCGACAAAGCTACTCCCTAAAATAACGATTAGGACGGTTATAAGAGCTGACCATAGCAAATACTTCTTTTTCATTTTTCACCTCAACCGGCGTAGAACTAACCTGACTCCCGGATTATTTCCTCCGTGTTGTTATCAGCAATCTGCTTAAGCCTCTTGTATATTTCATTAAGCGGATATGGCATATCAGGGTAAGTCTTCCCGCCGTCGGGTGAAAAGTAATTACTGGTCTGTATGTATCGATATGAGGAGCCGAGGCGAGCGGAAACACTGTAATGTACATCGCTGCTTGGCGAGCCGGAAAATTTATTGTTCGGGCTCATGTCCCTGAAGCCGCTGTTTTCGAAAAACTCAATCAGGCTATTTAGCTCTTCTTCGCCGAGTTCGCCGGTTTTCAGTATTCTTACGTGTTGGTCAACGGGCCCCCGCAAGCCTTCCATCTGAATGGCGATGAGGCTTCCGTCCTGATAAATAGACAGGTATCTGAACTCTCCCTTGTCTATATCATACAACCTATCGGAAATAACCTGGTCGCTCTGGGGAGTATAAAGCACGGGAGAGTCTTTAAATGCTACCGACTCAGCAATCTTTACCAGTTCTTCTTTAGAAATCCCCTTGCCTGCCTCCAGCCCCAGCTCAAACACGCCCAGATTATCCTGCTCAGGAAACCAATTCCATAGTAAGCTCCGATGTGTCCCGGCCTCTTGTAAATATCCGGTGCTACCCTTTATATCCACCTTTTCTACAGGCAGCCTTACCGGAATCATGAACTCGGCTGACCAGCTTATGCTCATCTCCATTTTGGTATGGAGCTCATAACGCTGTCGGGTCCCGGCGGCATCGGTGTGAGTTACCAGCTTTTTCTCTATCAACCCGTCGGAAATGAGCAATCTTACACTCCTACCATTAACATAGACCTCCTTAATTTCAAACCCTTTCGGCAGATAGGTAGGCACAGGCACAGTTATCCCAATGATTTGGGCGGCTTCCTCTAGAGTTGTCTTCTGGGTAAAAAGCTCCAGCGGGTTAGAGAAAGTATCTATTCGTGCGGTTGAGGAGATTCCAAGCTGGCAACCGGGGAACAGGATAACCACTATTATCGCAGCGCATATAATAGCAAAATTCTTCACTTTATTCCTCTATTTCAATGTGATACTGTTTGATATTGTTGGCTCTCTCCATTCCCCCGTGACCGTAGATTAAGGTTATCTGGATTTCGCCTGGTTTGAGCGCCTTAAATAGGAACCAGGTTGTACCAGAGATGCCGGTTTGATCCATAACCAGTTCCCGGTCCAAGAGAGAAACTATATTTTCATCGTGGGTTTCATCCCAGCCCAGACCGAGCCTGGTGCCCGTTTCAAAGCCGAATGCGAATTCGTCCCCGGTTCTAATCTTTATCACCTGCATGATATCGGAATAAACATTCACGTCCGGCCACGGCGACTGAGTCGTAATCGGGACACCAGCGGTGCCGCTGCTGGAACCGGTTACATAGACGTTACCCTCGCTGTCTATAGCCAAAGAGGTAGCTCTATCAAGGCTGTTTGCTGGCCCGTTGTAGCGGGCTGACCAGAGCTGTTTACCACTGCTGTCGTACTTGACAGTGGCATAGTCCCAGCCACTATTGTTTCCATAGCTCTGCCCGGTGACGTAAACATTCCCAGGATCATCAATCGCCAGAGCGGTAGCCATGCCGTCGCCGTATCCATCTTCGGTATAGCGGGCTTTCCAGAGCAGCTTGCCGTCGGCGTCGTATTTAAGGGTGGTATAGTCGCGTTCCCTGTTTTCGTTATCGCTTCTCCCGGTAACGTACGCGTTTCCGTCAGCATCGACGGCAATGCTGCTGGCCTGGTCGCTTCTATTGGCGGGACCGTCGTAGCGGGCCACCCAGAGCTCGTTGCCCTGGCTATCGTACTTCACGGTAGCATAATCATAATTGGCGCTGATGCTCCGGCCAGTGACAAGTACATTACCCATATTATCGACCGCCAGAGCATAGGCGATATCCCTGTCCACCTTCCGGGGCATTGTAAGTGGACACCCAGAGTTGATTACCGTTATTGTCGTACTTGACGGTGGCGTAATGCAGATCATCACCAGCACGACTGAAGCCGGTCACATATACATTGTCGACGCTGTCAACCGCCATGGCTGTGGACGAACCGTCATCATATCGGGCTACCCATAGCAGGTTCCCGTTGGTATCATACTTGATGGTAGCGTAATCGTCATGTCCCTTATTACCCCGGCTGTTTCCGGTGACATAGACATTACCAGAAGCATCCACCACAAGAGCGTCGGCCCCGTCCACGTTATTTCCCGGCCCGTTATAACGGGCCACCCATAGCTCACGACCCTCGCTGTCATACTTGACGGTAGCAAAATCCAGGTCGCCTTTCTGGCTGCTGCTTTGACCAGTGACATAAACATTCCCTTTACCATCTACGGCCAGGGCAGTAGCGGTGTTATCGCCATCCCCCGGTCCGCTGTAACGGGCCACCCAAAGCTCGTTCCCATTACCGTCATACTTGATGGTGCCATAGTCTTCCCTGATGCCATTACCCCGGTTGCCCCGGCTTACCCCGGTGACGTAGACGTTTCCAGTCTTGTCCAGTGCTATGGCGTTGGCCTCGTCGATATTATTGCCCGGCCCGTTGTAGCGGGCTGCCCAGAGCTGGTTGCCTCGGCTGTCATACTTGATGGTGGCGTAATCCAGGTTCCAGAGATCGGGATTCAGAGGGGAAGGTGGAACATTCGAAGGGCCAGGCACTGCCGGTTGATTTGAAGGCGATGGGCTGGCGCTACTATCCGGCTGCGATTGGCAGCCGGGAAAGACTGGAGATATCAACAGTATCAAGGCTATGATAGTAATTAGCTTCTTCATTTCACACCTCCCGCACTACTCCAGCACCTCAATCATGCAGGGAACTGTCACGTAATCCTTGCCGTTAATCTCCACGTTAATATTGAAAGTATATTCCCCCGGCTCGACATGCGGCGAAATTTCTATTTTTAGTGCTGTCTTATTCCAAGTACCAGGACCATGCCACTGCCAATCCTGGGTTACGGTTATGCCGTAAGGCAGATCGGTGCCACTAAGAGTCACCTCAATGGCATCGAATGTTGCGTCACTGGGATCAACGCCAGGGAGGTATGCAATAAACATGTTGTTTCTGGTCTGGCCTGCTTCAGTTTCAATGTAATCCCTGTACGTGATTTGTGCCATGTTCGGGGGAGTGCCAAGTGTAACCTCGGTGCCCAGAATAGGAGGCCAGGGATTAGTCACCCCCTGTACCAGGACATTGGCCCGGTACTGGGGACCCATTCCTGGTGCTGGAACAAAATCATCTGGAGACTCTCCTACGTGAGCCATGTGAAAGGCAACACCGGCGGTCCGTCCGCCGGTCACGGTAACCCTGATATCCATTTGGGTGTAATCAGCTAGGCTGACAGTAAACTCGTAACGACCCTGTTGAATGTCGTTGAATGCTACTATTCCGTCAGCATCGGTCAATCCGCTCAACTCTGGTTGCCCGTCAGGCTGCTTGATAGAGACTACTTCAGCACCTTGCAGAGGCCTATCGGAAAAGTTCTTAAACTCAACCTGTAGATTACCGGTGGGCGTTGAAGTTCCCGCCGGGGGCGGCGTCCATTCCAGCACCTCTACTCCGGTAATGTCAATCTGATACTGGCCGTCTTTGTCATCAATCTCAAACTTCCCGGTGATTCTCAATTTACCGAAATACTCCGTATTCATAGGAGATGGACTTTCCTGAGTATATAGTTGATTCTGGAGTTCCTGAGAGATGTTTCCTTTCACGCGGATTAGTGTTCCCACGGGGACGACTTTCCCCTCATCGGAGGAATCAAGTTCCACTGAGTCGGCGAGAGCGTTGCTCTCCAAAACGGCATAGAAATAGAAAGCTTCCAGTATGACAACCTGGCCGTTATATCTGTTCGGTTGAGATACGAGCTGAGAAAAAGATACGTTTTGGCTGGCGCTGCTGTCAGCGTCCGGCGGAATAAACTGAAAATACAGCTGCGATACTTCTTCACCAGTTTCGTTATTGGTTATAACCGCGTTATCACCATCCGTTATTCGCACTTTATAGCTTTCCGGTTGTACATCATATCCCTCGGCCTCGGCAATTATAGTATAAACGTTGCCTTCTTCGGGCTCCCTTATTGATATCTCAGACGTGCCATTGCCAGTACGTTTCCAATTTATATTTTCCTCTCCGGTATCTATATTATATACATGTGTTATGACAAGAACGGTTTCGTCTGTTAATCCACTAACTGAGGTTGTTATTTCTAAGTATTTTGCTAGTGTTCTCTCCGGCATATACCTGGGCTCAGGCGCAGGATTAGGTTTAGGCCCGGAATTACATGATGCCGTTAATGCAAGAATGAACAGGGTGAGGATAGTAGCCGCTATCCTCACTATATTTAGTGTTTTCACTTCGCACCTCCCAGTTACTCAAGTTGGATTTCGAACTTCCAGGGACCCTTCCATTCACCCAACTGTGTTATAGTGAAGGTCAGCTCTTTGGCGTC
>DATLAD010000263.1:0-5376 GCA_035527575.1 Dehalococcoidales bacterium | reverse complement strand
CTTTTACCGCATTTTACGCAGCAGGACCTGGCGGCCATGGTGGGTACCAGCCGGGTGGTGGTCAACAGGTCTCTGCGGGTCATGGAGGAGAAGGGAGCCATCAGGCTGGAGCGCCGCCGTATCGTTATTACCGATGAACAGGTTTTGAAAAATCTGGTCAGTTAGTCTTCGCCGGAATTTTCAGGCAGGTTAAGTCATTAGACCGCTTGCGGGGAGGTACGCATGAATTTAGAGGAACTGGAAAAAAGAATCAGGGATATCGAGGAACTGGAAAAGATTAAGAAATTACATAGAGAATATATATCTTGCCTTGATAACCTCGAATTTGAGAAGGCGCTTGACTATTTCACCGAAGATGCCGAGGTTGAAGTCCGGTCGTCCGGGGTGCTTAAAGGCAGAAAGAATTATTCCAGGATTTATCTGGATACCCTGGCCCAGAGAAAAGAACGGCATGACGGGCATCTGGTAGGTCAACCGATTATCACCATCGACGGGGACACCGCTAAAGGCCAGTGGACTGTATATATGTTCTTTTCCGTGCCGGCAATAGAATGGGTGCAGGGAAAACACGATTGCGAATATGTCAAAGAAAATGGGGAATGGAAATTCAGCAAGTTGAAATTCACCCGAACGCTGGCTTCCAAACCTGAACTATATCCTTAAAGTCAAAGTCCGATTTGCATTGAAAAGGAGGCTTTCATGGCTACATTGGAAGAGTTACAGGCGAGAATTCGGCGGCTGGAAGACATCAAGCAGATTGAGAGGCTGCAGAGAATCTATGGCTATTACCGCGATTACGGCGAGTGGGAAAAGGTGGCCGACCTTTTCAGCGATAATGCCGAGTCTATCGAGGTTGCCGACCACGGTGTCTATAAGGGCAAGGAAGGCATCAGAAGGTATTACATCGACCTCATCAAGGGAGGCAAAGATAGAAAACCGCGAATCGGTGTAATGTCCATCGCCATGCAGCTACAGGGCGTGGTTACCGTTGACCCGGACGGTAAGACTGCCAAAGGCAGGTGGTACGGTTTCATCATTGAAGCCCGCCCTACCCTGACCCTCCACGAAGGAGAACTCCGCCAGACCTGGGCACACGGCATCTATGAGAACGAATATGTTAAAGAAAATGGGAAATGGCTGTTCAAGAAGCTCCATTTCTTCCTGAATTTCCGCACCCCGTATGAAGACGGCTGGCTCAAGACACCGGTCGTCGGCCAGAACGGGCCCAGCCCGGAAGTGCCGCCGGATGCTCCGCCCACCACCTGGCACCCTTATCCCTCCGGAGTTCATTTCCCGGTCCATTTCAAGCATCCCATTAACGGAAAATAAAGATAGGCGGCATGTCATGAATCTGGAAGAGCTGGACAGGCACGTAACCCGGCTGGAAGACATCCAGGAAATAGAAAACCTGCAAAGGATTTACGGCTATTTCTTCGATAACGCGATGTACCAGGAGGTAATCGACCTTTTCTCCGAGAATACGGAGTCGGTAGAAATTACCGACCACGGGGTATTCCGGGGTAAGGAAGCGGTCAAGAAAATGTACGGAGGCATGGTGGGTATGCCCCGCCCGGGCTGGATGTTCTTCGAGGTCATGCAGTCCCAGGGCGTTATTGAGGTCGCTCCGGACGGCAAGACCGCCAGGGGACGCTGGTACACCCCCTCATTCGAATGCCGGCCCTTCGGCGGTACCAGGAAGCAGACGTGGCAGTTCGGCGTTTATGATAACGAATATATCAAGGAAAACGGGAAATGGTACTTCAAGAAGCTTCACTGGAACCTCACGTTCTGGACCTCCTTCGAGAGAGGTTTTCTAAAAGTACCGAAGCTGGCGGATACGCCGTTTCCCCATGCCGATGCCCCGGCGACAGCCTACCATCCCTACCCGTCCGGCTATCACGTCCCGTATCCGTTTAAGCACCCGGTTACCGGTGATTAGACACCAAAGGCGGTGAATTATGAATCTGGAAGAGCTTGAAAAAGAGGTGCAATTGCAGGAGGACATCCAGGAGATTGAGCACCTGCAAAGAAAATACGGCTATTACTTCGATAACAATATGTGGGCGGAAATTATCGACCTTTTTTCCGATAATGCCGAGTCACTTGAAATCGCCGACCACGGCGTGTTCTACGGCAAGAAGGGGGTCAGGCGGATTTACTGGGATATGTTCGCCGGCGGCGGTAAGCCGAGACAGTCTCCGGCCTGGATGCAGTTTATCGTTATGCAAATCGGCGGAGTGGTGGACGTATCTCCCGACGGTAAAACCGCTAAAGGCAGGTGGCAGACCTGGCTCTGCGAAGCCAAGCCGTACGGCGCCTATCCCCGGCAGGAGTGGCTGCACGGTTACTATGAAAACAAGTACGTCAAGGAAGACGGAAAGTGGAAGTTCTCGCTCCTGCACTGGAACAACACCTTCTGCTCTCCGTTCGAGGACGGCTGGCTGAACCTGCCCCTGATGGGCTGGATGCCCTTACCCGACGCGGATGAGCCGCCCAGTGCTTTCCACCCGTACCCGTCCGGTTACCACGTGCCGTATCACTACCGGCACCCTGTTACCGGTGAATAGCAGGGCCGTATTGAAACATCAATGACGGAAGCCGTCATTTATTCTGCGCCACCTTCAACCCAGGCGTTGAAGCGCAGTCCGGAAGCCGGGTCGTATTCTCTTTCAAAGGCTTCGGGATACCGCTTCCTCCACTCCTCCATTTGAGCCATGGTAACCTTCTCGACTTCAACCAGGTAACCGCTGCTGGCCATTCCGGGGCAATTCTTGGAGACCGTTTTCTCCGGAGAGATGAGGTTGATGGCGCCTCCCCGGTCGAGCTCTCCGGGGATAATCCAGTCAACCCTGGAGCCGTGGTCCACATAGGACACTCCGGGCATGATACGCTCCCATACCCGCGCGCCACAGAGAACGGACCCCCTCTCATTGCAGACCCTGACGATGTCGCCATCTTTGATGCCTCTTGCTTCAGCGGTTGAAGGGTGCATCCAGAGGGGCTCGTACATGTAGCCGTCCCAGCCCCTGACCTTACAGGTCGGGATTTCCCTTGTCCAGGCGATATCGTCGCACTGGGCGTGCATCCGCCACCGGCCGTGGTTGGACATCTGGAGCAGAGGGTATTTCCTGGCTCTTTCACCGGAAAGCCTTTCATCATGGGTTTCACCTTTTTCAATCCACTTCGGTATCGGCGGCCTTTCCATGTCATCGGGGAAATGTCGGGCCAACCTCTCCGAGTAGAACTCCAGCTTGCCGGAAGGCGTGGGCAGCGGGTTCTTCCCGGGGTCTTCGTAGAATAGCCTAAAGCCGGGCGGGTCTTTTTCCCAGTCCTTCGCGGTGGGGAAAACGTAATACTCTTTTTCTTTGAAGTCCTCCCAGCTGATTATATCCGGCAGCCCCAGACTCTCATAAGTCCATTTAAACCACTCCTCCAGGCTCTTACCCTCCGTAACCGCCTCTTCCATCCCCAGCTTCCTGGCTATCTCCAGCGTTATCTCGTAGTCGCTCTTGGACTCGCCGATGGGTTTGATGGCCTGTCTCTGGAACAGCACGTTGTTAAATTGCAGACCCGGCCAGTAGTTCGGCATCATATCGTCCACTTCATACGTGGTACATGCCGGCATTATTATATCGGCACAAAGACAATCGTTCTCAAGCCACGGGTGCTGGTGGACAACGAACTCTATCTTGGGGCTTCTGAGAGCTTCTATTGTCTTCGTTCCCTGGTTCCAGCAGGTGGACATACAGGGGCTATCGGTCCAGACCATGTGAATTTCAGGGCAGCCCTCAGCCGGGTACCTGTACTGGATAAACTGGTCTTCAGGCGGCGCCGAGCACTGGCTCTTGCCATACCAGCTACAGGGTGGATTAAGGATGGCTTCGTGGAACATGGTCTTGGGGAAAAACTGTGTCTGGTTGACACGGCTGTTGCCCCTCATGGGGTACATTACCCGGCTCTCGAAGTCGTATTCGATGCCGGTGCCGGATGACCCGAAGGTATAAAGAACGTTTTTCGGCGCTTTCTCGCTTCGGGGCGTCCCGTGCCAGGTTATCTGGCACTGGTGAACACCGGGACCGCCCAGCCCCTGCATCCCCAGCATTATGCATTCCAGCCGGGCAGGTTCACTGGACCAGGGCCCGCGTATAAGACCGCCGCCAAAAAAGTGGACTATCGACGTTATCCTGGCGGCAAATTCCCTGGCCAGCGCCTTAATCGTCCATTCCGGGACACCGCACTTGGGGGAAGCCCACCCGGGCGTCTTGGGCACCCCGTCTTCCTTACCCGTGACATAGGCTTCCACCTTATCGAAGCCGACAGCGTGGGTAGCCACATAGTCTTTGTGATAAGTACCTTCTTTTATCCAGGTATAAATTATCGCCAGTTGCAGGGCGGCATCGGTGTTGGGCAGTACCGGAATCCACTTATCGGCATGAACGGCGGCGCCGTAATTCAGCTCGGGGCAGATATAGACCTGTTTAATGCCGATTTCCGTCCAGAAATAGGATACCCGGCTGGCAAGCTGCCCGCAAAAGCCCCAGGTTGTGGTTTCCGGGTCGCCTCCCCAGACCAGGAGCAGAGCGCAGTTATCGATAATATCCTTCAACACATTTTTTGCCGGGAAATAGTGCCCGAAAAGTCCCTGACCCCACACGTGTTCGGCGCCGTAATACCACCCCTCCCAGCTATCCGCATTTCTAATCTGCTGCGTGTAACCGCCCATCTTCCTGAGAAGCAGCGTCGGCATGCCGTGAGGGCCTTGCAGCCACTTGTTCTCCCCGTGTCCTTCCTGCTGCGTCAGTATCGCCAGCGGGCCGTATTCTTTATGTACCCGCTTTATTTCACCGGCTATGATATCGGTGGCCTCGTCCCAGGAGATTCGCCTGTATTTGCTCTTCCCCCGGTTCTGCGGGTTTCTCTCGCCGTTGGGGTCCCAGTCGACCCTTTTCAAGGGGTACTTAATCCGGTTGGGAGAATAGACCCGCTTTTTATATGCCAGCGAGAAAGGGGAGGGAACCGATTTCATAATTGGTTCCAGAGTTTTACCGTTCCTGTGAATCTTCCAGGATTTGAGGTCTTTCTTGTCATATTTCCAATCATAGTGTAACGGCCTGACCCTCAATACTTTTCCATCCTTGACATCAACGGCACAGGGGGCTCCGCCACCCTGTGTGCCACCAAGGCCAAGCGCTTTTATAACTGTTTTTTCTGGTTCCTGAGCTTTCACTTTAGCTTTTTCGCCTGTCATTTAGTTGCTCTCAGTTTTCCTCCCCCGATATTATTGTTACTTGCCTTTTAGGGGTTAATGAATGTCTATATGTCTTCTTCAACCCAGCCGTTAAAGCGCAGTCCGGAAGCGGGGTCATATTCTCTTTC
>DATLAD010000262.1:0-2520 GCA_035527575.1 Dehalococcoidales bacterium | reverse complement strand
CGCCGCCGCTTCGGCAAAAGCTGGCTCCAGAGCACGCTGGACATCGAAGGCTCCGAGGATACCAAGGCGCTGCTCGAAGAGCTCAACATACACGAGAGCACCTTCCAGAATTTAAAGCGCGGATTGGCTACCATCCGGCGGCTGCCCTTTATCGAGCCGCATGCCCCGGTCGATGCCGTCAGGAGCATCCTCGACCACCTCGACCGCGGTATTAATGTTGTTTTAGAGTTCGGCAGGTACCGGGACATCACCGCCTATGTCCTGGTAGCCAACATGCTCGCCCGCCGCATCTACAGCCAGTACCAGTCGAGGACGGAAAATGCCATGGCCGAAGGCACGGCACCACCCAACCCGCTGGTGATAACCATCGAGGAAGCGCACAAGTTTCTCAACCCAGAGGTCGCCAGCCAGACTATCTTCGGCACCATCGCACGCGAGATGCGTAAGTACAACGTCAGCCTGCTTGTCATCGACCAGCGCCCCAGCGGCATCGACAGCGAGGTGATGTCGCAGATGGGCACCAAGATAACCTGCCTCCTCGACAACGAGCGGGATATCGATAGCGTCCTGGCCGGCGTTTCCGGCAAGAGCGAACTGAAGTCGGTCCTGTCCCGCCTGGCGCCGAAACAGCAGGCCCTCATCTTCGGCCATGCTGTGCCCATGCCGGTGGCGTTCCAGCCGCGCGAATACGGCTCGGCCCAGTCTTACAAGGACTTTATTTCAACGGGACAACCTGAAAAGGCAGAAAAAAACATCGAGGAACTCTGGGAATAGAGGCCGTTTAGCAACCGCTCACGGTGAGCCTGTCGAACCGCACGGATACGAATAACCTCACCCTTCGACAAGCTCAGGGTGAGCGTAAGATAGGACATTATTGATAGCTAAACGACCCAAGGAATAGCATGAGCGTGGATACAAAAAAGAAGAAAGTCGGCCTGGCGTTGAGCGGCGGCGCGGCGCGCGGCCTGGCCCATGTCGGCGTGCTCCGGGTCCTGCAAAAAGAAGGCATCCCCATCGATATGATAGCCGGCACCAGCGCCGGAGCCGTTATGGGCGCCGCTTATGCCTGGAGCCAGGATACCGCCCGCATGACCAGAGACGCCCTGGACGCCGGCTGGAAGAGAATGGCCCCCCTCATTGACCCCTCCCTCCCCAGGACCGGCTTTATCAAGGGTAAGAAAATACAGAACCTCGTAGCCGGCTATGTCGGCGGCAATATAAAGTTCAGCGACCTTAAAATACCGTTCGCCTGCGTCGCCACGGACATCGACACCGGAGAAGAAGTGGTCATTGATAGCGGTTCGGTACCGGAGGCGCTCCGGGCCAGCATTTCCATACCCGGCATATTTACCTTGGTGAAACGCGAAGGAAGGTATCTGGTCGACGGCGGCCTGACGACCCCCGTACCCGTCGAGGTGGTCCGGCGCATGGGCGCCGATTTTATTATCGCCGTGAACGTCAACCCGGACGTTGCCGACCGCATGGGCAGGACAAGCCAGGAGCGCGTGGCGGCCCACAAGGAGCCGAATATCTTCCAGGTGATGATGCAGTCCATATACATCACCACGTACTCACTGGCACGGAACAGCCTGGAAAATGCCGACATCGTCATCGAACCCGACGTTTCCTATATCGGCGCCGGCGATTTTAATAAAGCCCGGGAGTTAATCACACGGGGCCGGCAGGCGGCGGAAAAGGCCATACCGGAAATAAAGAGGAAACTGGAAAATCTCTAGTCGCAGCAAGAATATTACTATGCACTGGGTCTATTATTTCGGCAGAGTTCTAATACGCATCCTGGTATTCCCTTTCGCAACCTGGCATATCAAGGGGCAGGAAAACGTCCCGGATGAAGGCCCTGTGCTCATCGTCTGCAATCACCTTCACATCGCCGACCCGCCTATCGTCGCCGCCAGTATAAGGTTGAAATCGGTTCTCATGGCTAAGGAGGATCTCTGGCGGAACGGCTGGTCGCGCTACTGGGTAGAGAACTTCGGCGCTTTTCCGGTACGGCGGGGCGGCTTTGATAGAGACGCCATCCGGCAGGCGGAATACTGGCTGAAGCAGGGCGTTTCCTTAATCATGTTCCCCGAAGGCACCAGGAGCAAGTCCGCCCGGATGCAGCCGGCCCTGCCCGGCTGCGCGCTAATCGCCTCCAGAATGGGCGTTCCCATCCTGCCGGTGAGCATCACCGGCTCCGATAAACTCAGGCATTTAATGTGGTGCTTACTGCACCGACCCCGCATAACGGTCACTATCGGTCAGCCTTTCAACCCTCCATCCGCCGACGGTAAATTGACCAGGGAACAGCGTAATCAGCTGATGAATAATATTATGAGAAAAATCGCGGCCCTCCTGCCCCCGGAATACCGCGGCGTTTACACCGGAGGACAAAGTTTAAGCCATCAATCTTCTGGGAAAAAGCACTCATAAGTGCAGAATATCGGTTGTTTATGATAAAGAAAAACATACCAATCATTGAGAAAGCGACCAAGACCGGCTTCTGCTTCGGGGTGAGGC
>DATLAD010000261.1:0-9615 GCA_035527575.1 Dehalococcoidales bacterium | reverse complement strand
CCGGAGTTCGTCATCACCGCGGAGATTACCGGCAATACGGAAAACGAACTCAACGCCAAGGTTGAGGCCGTCGGTGAAGCGGTGAAAGCGCGTTGCCGCGGCTTCAAGTTCACCGGACCGGATACCCAGCCGAGCACCACGGCGGCCTTCCCCATGCAGGCGCTGGGAGTGCTCAGCTCCGGCGGCGGACTGAACTGGGTCGGCACCTACGGTCCGATGAGCCGGTGGCTGGAGACGGTCAAGAAAGGCTGCGAACTCCAGGACAAATACGATATCACCCGTACCTGCTACACCCGCATCATGAACGAGGGGCACTTCGCCGGGTTGCGCTGGATGCTCCCCTACGACAAGGGAGACCCCGCCCTGGTCAAGCGGATCCATGCCTTATGCGAGGAACAGCTGGACCTCGTCCTGGAAACGGGCTACATCCCGTACAAGACGCCGGTCTGGGCGGTGAGAAAGCTGGAAGAACTGGCAGGCCCCGACTGGCTGAAACTGCACCGTAAAGTTAAAGAGATGCTGGACCCGAATAATGTCATGAATCCCGGCCGATGGGGTATGCCCCGGGAGTAGCTGTCTTTGAGCTTAGATTAAGGAGGCAACGATGGTCCTTGACGAACTGAAGGAATGGCTCTACGGATGTACGCATTGCGGCACCTGTAAGGAGGTCCTTAACATATTTTCGCCCGTCTGCCCCGCCGGGGAAAAGTATCAGCTTGAGTCCTATTTCCCATCGGGGAAAATGCTGATAGCCAGGGGGGTTGTCAACGGAGTATTGGATCTGGAAGACGATGATATCCGGGAGAGGATATATGCCTGCACCGGCTGTCTTTCCTGCGAACAGCAGTGCGGCGTCTATCACCACCAGCATATCTTCGAGATTATCCAGGCACTCCGGACGGAGGCGGTGACGCAGGGTAATCTGAATCCCGCCTATATGATTATGGTCGACAGCCTGAAGAAGGACGACAACGTCTTCGGTAAACCCAAGGCGGAACGCGGGGACTGGGCCAGGGACATGGGCATCAAGGACGCCGGGCAGGAAAAGGTGGACGTGGCCTACCACACCGGCTGTATGCTCTCCTTCGACCCCGAGCTGTGGGAGGTGCCGCGCAGTGCCATAAACCTCTTGAAAGCCGCCGGCGTGGATGTCGGTATCATGGGCATGGAGGAGTCCTGCTGCGGCGGCCACGCCTACGAAATCGGCTACCTGGGGGAATTCACCAAGTACGCCGAGCATTTTATCGAGACCTTCAACTCGCTGGGGGTGAGCCGGGTCGTTACCTCCTGCTCGGATGGCTACAGCACGTTCAAAAAGCTTTACCCCAGGGTTAATATCCCGATGAAGTTCGACGTGCTGCACATGGTGGAGTATATTGACCAGCTGATAAAAGACAAAAAACTTAAATTCACGAAAAAGGTGCCGATGAAGGTCACCTATCACGACCCCTGCCACCTGGGAAGACATTTAGGGGATGACGGCGTCTACGAGCCTCCCCGCGACGTGTTGAAGAGCATACCGGGAATCGACCTTATGGAGATGGAACGCAACCGGGAGAACGCCTGGTGCTGCGGGGCCGGCGCCGGCGTCAGTCAGGCCAACCCCGATTTAGCCCTGTGGACGGCCAACGAGCGACTCAAGGAAGCCAGGGCTACCGGCGCCACGGCGCTGGTTACCAGCTGCCCCTGGTGCGAAAGGAATTTCAAGGACGCCGTTAAAGAGTACGGGGAAGACATCGAGATTTACGACATCGCCGAAATCGCTCAAAAGGCGCTATGAGGCATTAAAAATGAAAATCAGTGAGCATATAAAATGTGTTGATTTCTCATGCAAGGATATCGATAAAAACAGCTATATGCTGCCCTCCGGGGATATTGACACGGAGAACACCGGAATCCTGATGATAACGGAAGCCCCGCCGAACGAAAAGGCAGACTATTTTTACGCCGCCGGCAACCCCTTTTATCTACAGACCACCCTCCAGGCCTTCAGAGATGCCGGTGCGAACGTAGCCTCCATGCAGGATATCCTCGACCTGGGAGTATACATCACCACAGCCGTCAAATGCGGTAAAACACAGTACGCCGTTTCCCCCGACACCATGAAAAACTGCTCTAAGCTGCTGGAGCAGGAAATAGCCCTGTTCCCGAATGTGAAGGTTTTCATGCTCATGGGGGACGTGGCGATAAAAATGATGAATAATATCTGGAAAAATAAAACGGGGAAGAAAGTAATACCCGCCGGTTCGACGTACAAAATCAGGGGGCAGGCATACTACTTCGAAGATAAAAGGGTCTTCCCCTCATATACCCCGGCAGGAAAAAATTTCCTGATTGAAAAATCGAAAAGGAGAATGGTCGCGGAGGACATCAGGGAGGCTCTGAAAATGACACAATAACTCCTGAGTACTGCGAAACTCTGAAAGGAGATAAACAAAATGGCAAAAAAATGGAATGGATGGTAAGCGGCGACTGCACCGAGGCCTGCACCTCGCCGCCGGTATGCCCTTACTACTGGGGCTCGAGCACTCCCAAAGACCTCCATGACGGTATCAACCAGTGCGAGGGTGCTTTTACTTTCCACATCAAAGAGGGATATTACCAGGATGTCGATCTCGGCGGCCTGATTGTCGGCTTCGGTTTCAACTCACCCGTAGGCGGCACCGCGGTACGCGCCCCGTGGAAGACAATACTGTATATCGATTCCAAAGCAGACGCCAAACAAGCCGCCGCACTGGAAAAGATTTTCACGACTGCCTGGTCGAACATGGGAGAGGTACTCAAGGTAAAAAGGGCCCCGATGTCATTTACCAAAGAAGCCGTGGGGTCGGCGCCCGAACCCGGATACAGGCATACCGTGGAGTGGCGGGGAGTCTACAGCCTTAAAGCCGAGCCGCTAATGACCATGAACGGGCTGCCCAGGTATATAAGCGGTATGATGGGCGGTAAAATCTACGTGGGTAAGTCCACGGAAAACAAGTTTAATGACCCCGACTTACCACGGGGCAAGTGGAATCGACCCGAAATGAGCAATACTTACTACGATTTTGCGCTTAATCCCGAGCAACTCCAATGGGTTCCTTAGAAGAGAAACTTGCGGAATTTTGCACGTGGAAACGGTGTCTTTTAAACGTCACTTTTTTGCGGCAGCACGGGACGCCGATTTCACGTGCTTAATCTCGCACGCTTCCCTGACCAGGTAAATAAATCTTTCCGCCATCGGATGTTCGGGAGCATCGGCGCGAAGAACGGCATCCACCCCCACAAATATATCGCCGGAAAGCGGCAGCACCTTCAGCCTCCCCTCGGTGATGGATCTTTCCACACTCGCTATGTGCTGTAAACCAACACCCTCCCCATTTTCGACGAGATTAATACCCCACTCGGAGCTATTTACCTCCACTATTATGGGAGAGGGCATGGCGCAGCCGCCGACCCTGAGCTTTTTTAAAATAATCTGGCGCGTAGCTGACGTCTCTGGACCTAAAATCAGGGGATAACCGCAGAGGTTTACATATTCCAGGCGCTCCCTTTGAGCAATGGAACTGGACGGGGAAGCGACGAGGACCAGCCTCTCCTTTGACGAGAGGGGAATACATTTCAGCTTGGGGTTGCCGTAGTCCATACTGACGACAATCCCCAGGTCCACCTGCGAATTAAGAACATCCTCAACAACCTCGAAGGAAGAAGAACTCCGGATAATCAGCCTCACATGTGGATAGAGCTTTTCAAAGGCGGAAGCCGCCGAAGCAACGCAGGTGCTGAAAGTGGTGGATATGCCGACACGCAGGCTGGCCTCTTTGATATTCTCCAGGTATCTTTCGGCGCTGGTCATCTGCTGGTAAATTTCACGCACATATTTAAAGAGGCCGGCGCCGGCCTGGGTCAGGAATATCTTCTGTCTTTTTATGTCAAGAAGCTTAAGGCCGACATTCTTCTCCAGTGACCTGATATGGTAAGTGACGGTGGGTTGAGTGAGACACAACTTGTCGGCAGCAGCGGTGACGCTTTCCTCGCTGGCAACATAGTAAAAAACTATGAGACTATGCAGGTCTAACTTTGAAGGTGCCATTCTTACCTACTTTATCGATCCGGTGCCGGGTGCACCTCCTGCACTCGTGAAAAGACATCGCTATTCTCGCGGGATATCGGAGTGTTATCTATGATATCATAGATAATTTTGTATTGCAATCAGCCTACTGCCATGTTAAATTGCAGTGTAATCAATGCACAACATCTTTCAATTTTACCTGTTTTGGTACTGACCTCTTGTTTTTACGTATGAAGTACCTTGATTTTCCCCCCGCAAGTCGTTAATATGTGGTAAAACAAGACCATGTGCGTGCTATGTTAATTCAAGAAATTAATGCTGGAGGGCTAAAAAGCTTAATATAGGTAAAGGAGGTAAATAGACATGGCGAAGGATTTGACCAAAGCGCTGGCTGACTTGAAGGAAGATGAGGCGCTGGCAATTACGCAGGAGAAGCTGAATGCAGGTGCCGACCCTATGGGTATCCTCGATGATGCCAGGCGGGCCATGGAAATCGTGGGCAAACGCTTTTCCAACAGCGAATATTTCATCCCCGACCTGGTATATTCCGGCGAAATACTGAAGAAAATCAACGAACTCGTCAAACCCAAGCTCACCACAGAGGGCGCGGTAAAACGCGGAGGCAAGGTCATCATCGGCACGGTCGCCGGCGATATACACGATATCGGCAAAGACATCGTTGTCTTCATGCTCGATGTCAGCGGCTTCGAGGTTTACGACCTCGGCGTCGATGTCCCGGCGCAGAAGTTCATCGATAAGATAAAGGAAACCGGCGCCCCTACCGTCGGCCTGAGCGGATTCCTGACGCTGGCCTATGACGCCATGAAACAGACCATCGAAGCTATTAATGCCGCCGGACTCAGAGACAAGACCAAGATTATGATTGGCGGCGGCCAGATTACAGACGAGATAATGAAATATACCGGCGCCGATGCCTTCGGCAAAGACGCCATGGTAGGTGTATCGCTCGCCAAGAAATGGGCAGGCGTTAAATAACAATCTCAGCAGATAACGTGCAGGAGGTTAAAAAATGGAAAAGAAATGGGAAGCAATGACAGCCGATGAAAAGCGGGCCGATCTATTTGCCAAGTGGCTTTCACCGCCGGGTGTGAAGTTTGCCAGCCCCGAAGCCGAGAAGGGGTATAAAGAAAGAGTGACCAGGATAAAGGACGCCATCGAGCTTAAGAAGCCCGACAGGGTGCCGGTCTTTCCCATGACGGGCTTTTTCCCCGCCTATTATGCCGGCTTTACCCCTAGAGATGTGATGTATGACTACGATAAACTCATGAGCTCATTTTCCAAATACGTACTGGATTTCCAGCCGGACGCCCACGGCAGCGTGACCACCGCTCCTCCCGGCAAGTCATTTGATATTCTCGACTACAAGCTGTATGCCTGGCCCGGCCATGGCGTCGCCCCCGAGCACGGCTACCAGTGCATCGAGGGCGAGTACATGACGGCGGATGAATATGACGCCCTGATTGACGACCCGACCTATTTCTTCATCAGCGCCTATTTACCGCGTATCTTCGGGGCACTGGATGCCTTCAAGCTGATTTCGCCGCTGACCAGCATCCTCGAAATGTACGGGGGCTTTACCGGTGCCGCCCTGGTACCGTATGGCGTACCCCCCGTCCAGGAAGCTTTAAAGAAGCTCATGGAAGCCGGGAGCGAAGCCCTGAAGTGGATAGGGACCGTTGCCGGCTATGGTGTAGAAATGGCCGCGGCCGGATTCCCCGGATTCTTCGGCGGCGGCTGCAAAGCCCCCTTTGACACCATCGGCGATACCCTCAGAGGCACCAGAGGGCTCATGCTGGATATGTACCGTCAGCCGGACAAGGTCATCCGGGCGGCAGAGCAGCTCACGCCGATAATGGTTAAAATGGGGGTGTCCGCAGCCCGGCAAAACGGATGCCCGGTTGTATTTATCCCCCTGCATAAAGGCGCCGACGGCTTCCTCTCCGACGAGCAGTTCAAGAAATTCTACTGGCCTACATTAAAGGCGCTTATCCAGGGTCTGGTTGACGAAGGTTGTGTGCCATTCCCCTGGGCCGAAGGGGGCTATAATACACGCCTGAAGGCTATCAGGGACGTACCCAGGGGCAAGGTTATCTGGGGATTCGATACGACAGATATGGCCAGGGCCAAGGAAATACTCGGCGACGTCGCCTGCGTAAGCGGGAATGTGCCCATCGCCCTGCTGAGCGTAGGCACAGCCGAGGATGTAAAAGAAAACGTCAAGAAACTCATCAATACCTGCGCCAAGGGCGGCGGCTATATCATGATGAACGGGGCAGTTATCGAAGACGTCCCCCCGGATAACGTCAAGGCTATGATTGACGCCACCAAGGAATACGGCGTCTATAAATAGACGCGCCGCGGGCAAAGACGGTAATATAGTATTACAAGAGGGTGTGCCACGGAGTCCATTCCGCCGGCACACCCTCAATATTAATATTAATGCCACCCCGAGGTAGAAAATCATGCCCGTACTCAACGATATCCGCCTGAACCTGAAAAAGAACGAAGTGCTGCGCCGCGAAGGATTCAAGGGACATGCCAGAATCAGGCCGGAGATAAAAAAACTCATCCAGGAGCTGCTGGAAATCGTAGATAGCGCTCGCCTCCTGGAACCGACCACGGCCTATGAAATCTACAAGGTGACCGGAATAGCCCCCGACCGGGTTTCGCTGGAAGGCGACGCTGCGGTAAGCGGGTCGTTAATACCTTCAACCTTCCCGGAAGCCAAAGAGCTTGCCGCTGTCGTCTGCACCATCGGCCCCGGACTCGAAAAACAGGTAACCGAATACAGCCGGGGCGGCGAGACCTTGCGCGCGATGTTGCTCGACGGCATCGGGAGCGCCGCCGTCGACACACTGGCCCAGGAAGCCTGCCGGTTCATCTCCGCAGAGGCTTTAGCGCGCGGTTTACAGGGGAGCAGCCCCGTCAATCCGGGCATGCCCGGCTTACCCATTACGGAACAGTGGAATCTGCTGGAACTGGCCCATGCCGATGACATCGGCGTAAGCCTGACATCCTCGGGCATCATGGTGCCCCGCAAATCGACTTCCCTGATAATCGCCATGGGGCCGGAGATGAAAACATGGACGCAGGCCGAAATCTGCGCCCGCTGCAACCTCCGGGAGACCTGCCCCCACACCGTAATACACAGTTAACGTAACCGGCTTATCCCTATAGCATTACAGTGCCGCCGTCGATATAGTAGGTCTGTCCCGAAATGAAATCCGAGTCGGCCGAGGCGAGAAATACCGCCGCCCCCACCAGGTCGTTCGGCTGCTCACGCCGGTGCATGGACTGTTCCCCGGTGGCAATCTCGAATATCTGGTCGCTGTTCTGCTGGCCTAAACTGGCTTCGGAGGCCGTGTATCCCGGGGCAATAGCGTTGACATTAATACCCGAGGGCCCCAGAGCCCTGGCCAGGGACTGAGTTAGTATATATACCGCTCCTTTGCTGCAGGAATACGGTAAAAAGAATTGAGATGCGGGGACCCGGGCAACATTAGAGGCAATATTGATAATTTTCCCCTTGCCTGCCTTTACCATGAGGGGAGCAACCGCTTTACAAACCAGCCAGGTGCCCCTGACATTGACCGTAAATATCCGGTCCCAATCCTCTGTCTTCCAGGCGTCCCAGGGGGTTATATTAAGTCCATACCATATGGCAGCATTATTGACAAGGATATCTACCCTACCATACTGCTGCATAACCTTCTCCGCTATCTTCTGGGTGTCACTTTCACGGGAGATGTCGGCCTCCATGATGGCCACTTCCCCGCCTTTGGCTTTTACCTCCTTGAGGGTACCCTCGGCCCTTTTAACATCAGTGGTAGTTAATAGCAGCTTGGCCCCTTCCTCGGCGAACCTTAGAGCGAAGGCTTTTCCCAGACCGCGGCTGGCTCCGGTAATAATAGCTACCTTGTCCTTTAATAATGGTGACATGTCTACCTCCTTATATTTTGTGTGATTAAAACCACACACATTATATAACAATATTATATGTTTATCCCATTCAACTACCGAATGGCAACAACTGCCACCGAGGCCTGTAAGAATAGAGGCTTGCACGAGTTATTTAAAATTTCTCTGCTCAAATTCGTCCAGGATACACCCCGCGGTCCATACGGTGGTTTCTTTGATGGTACACCCGTCCGATACCTCCAGGTACTCATCGGTCATCTCGGGTATTCTAAAGTCCCAGGATTTCCCATAATGCTTTCTCTGAACGTCTTTACATAGTTGAGAACGGTATTTCTCGTCATATCTGTCCAGAATCGCCCTCCAGACGATGTCGTATCCGTCACCCACGATACTCATATCCTTCCCGTGAATGCCCCGGGAAACCCCAGCGCCATGCCGATGGCCATTACGCTGCCGATAATGGCGCCGCAGGTGCCATCAGTAGTGACGCCGACACCGCCGGTGAGAAGGCACAGGCCGGGGAAAAGCCTGTCTTCTATGTCCTCTGAGACGACCTCCACGCCTCCCCACCTCAGGGCATCAACCACAGCCATAAAAGTACACTGGCAACAGCCCATGTATTCCTTTTCGTACTTTACGGCCAGTTCCTCGGCTTTCTTGATGATTTCTTTTCGCGTCTTTTTAAGGTGAGCCATTCTCTGTCCACCTGCACTCTATTTTATACTAAAAAATCACTAGCAAAAATCTACATCACCGCTTCAAGCATGTCAAGTTCAGGGTTTCTCCGTGATTTTCAGCATTTATAGCAGATGTCAGTCCCCGGAAATTAACCCGCTCAGGTTTGACAATCCCATTCAGCTAACCTATTATTATTTATGTTGTCTCTCGAATTTCCAATGTTGCCTTACGGGGCGTAGCGCAGCTTGGTAGCGCGTCTGAATGGGGTTCAGAAGGTCCCCGGTTCAAATCCGGGCGCCCCGACCATACGAACAAAATTCAATGGCGAGACCATCTGATACAATAAATTCAGGGCGGGTCCGCAAATGAAAAATGGTTATTGCATTGCGCCTGGAAGCAACCCCCGGAACTTCCCTCAAGTCCCTAATTAAAGGGTTCGTCCTCACCAAACAGACTGATGGTAAAAGCCCTCGCACGGTAGAATTCTACGCGGAAAATCTCAAACGTTTCCTCTGGTACGCCCAACTAAAAGCATGGCCTGATGATGTCCGTATGTTCACAGAATGGGACATACGGGAGTTTTTGGGCTATGTGGCAAACGAGACTAATAGATGGGGACTTGAAGGAAACGGCTCGGAACCTGCTCAACGTAAAGTCACACATACGACAGTTCATCATTACTTTGTGGTGCTGACCTGCCCCCGAAAGTGGTACCAACTACTAAGTTAGAGTTACCGGTATTTTAGCTTCAGGTGCCGGTGGCCGATAACCAAGTGAGCTATGCGGCCTGACCTGATTGTATTCCGTCCTCCAGTCGGCAATCAACACCTTCGCCTCAGTCAAGGTGGTAAAGACCTCCCGGTTGAGCAGCTCGTCTCTCAATTTCCCGTTGAACGATTCAATATACCCGTTCTCCCAGGGGCTGCCCGGTTCGATGAAAAGGGCCT
>DATLAD010000260.1:0-3738 GCA_035527575.1 Dehalococcoidales bacterium | reverse complement strand
AGGGAGTATAAGATGGAAAAGATAAGTATAGACCCCATAACCAGGCTCGAAGGACACGGCAAGATAGAGATTTTTCTAAATAGCGACGGCGATGTTGAAAATGCCTACCTCCAGATACCGGAGCTGCGCGGCTTCGAGAAGTTCTGCGAGGGCAGGCCGGTGGAAGAATTGCCGCGCATCGTGCCGCGCATCTGCGGCGTCTGACCGGGCGCCCATCACATGGCCTCGTGCAAGGCCACAGATGCTGTCTACCACGTCGACCCGCCGCCGGCTGCTAAAAAGCTGCGTGAGCTGTTTTACTGCGCCCATATGAACCACTCCCACATAGCGCACTTCTACGCCCTGGCCGCCCCCGACTTCGTCATGGGGCCGATGAGCGACCCGGCCCAGCGGAATATCCTGGGGGTGGTGGCAAAGGTGGGGCTCCAGATAGGCAGCGAAGTAATCAAGCACCGGGCTTATGCACAGAGCATTCAGACTGTCATCGGGGGCAAGGCGACTCACCCCGTCTGCGGCCTGCCCGGCGGCATGAGCAAGCCCATCACCGAAGAAGACCGCAAAGACTTCGAGGAAAAAGCAAAGTCGCTGGTAGAGTTCGCTAAATTCAGCCTGAAGCTGTTTGACGACGTGGTGCTCAGCAACAAGGAGTACCTTGATATTATCACCGGTCCTATCTACACCATGAAGAGCTACTACATGGGGCTGGTCGACAGCAACAACAAGGTAAATTTCTATGAGGGTAACCTGCGCCTCGTTGACCCTGAGGGCAAAGAGGTGGCCAAGTTCAAGCCCTCGGAATATCTCGACTATATTGCCGAGCATGCCGAGCCATGGACGTATCTTAAATTCCCCTTCCTGAAAAAAGTCGGCTGGAAGGGTTTCACCGAGGGTAAAGACAGCGGTGTCTATCGGGTCAGCCCCCTCGCCCGACTCAATGTGGCGGACGGCATGGCCACGCCTCTGGCCCAGGCCGAGTACGAAAGGCTTTATCAGACCCTCGGAGGTAAACCGGTGCATGCTACCCTGGCCTTCCACTGGGCCAGACTGGTTGAGCTGCTGTATGCCGCCGAGCGCCTCCTGGAGCTCTGCCAGGACAAGGAAATCACCAGCCCCGAGGTCAGGACAATCCCCACAGCCAAGCCGGACGAAGGTGTCGGCGTGGTTGAGGCCCCGCGCGGTGTCCTGATACATCACTATAAGACAGATGAGAAAGGCATTGTCCAGAAGGTAAACCTCATTGTCGCCACGGCGCATAACTACCCGGCGATGAATATGTCCATAAAGAAAGCGGCACAGGGACTAATCAAGAAGGGGCAGGCGGCATCGGAAGGACTGCTCAATATGGTCGAAATGGCCTTCCGCGCCTACGACCCGTGCATGGCCTGTGCCACTCATAACCTGCCGGGGCGGATGCCGCTTGAAGTGATTATCTATGACAGCCGGGGGAACTTGGTTGACCGGCTCAGCCGGCACTTGCCTGCTTAACGCTGCCAGCCTTGAGAGGAGCGGGGGAATGAAGACGTTAGTTCTCGGACTCGGTAATCCCATCCTGAGCGACGACGGCGTGGGACCACGCGTCGCCGGAGAACTCGAAGGCAGGGTCGAATGTAACGTGACGGTCATGGAAGCCAGCCTGGCCGGCTTGAACCTGCTGGACCTGCTGGTCGGCTACGAGAGAGTCATTATTATAGATGCCATTCAGACCGGTAAAGGCAAGCCGGGCCGGATTTACCGTCTTGACATCGAGGCATTCAAGGCCGCCCGGCATGCCGCCTCAACCCACGATGTTAACCTCGCTACCGCCCTGGAGCTTGGCAGGAGGCTCGGTCTGGACCTGCCGCGAAGGATAGATATCCTGGCTATCGAGGTGGCCGATACCGGCCGTTTCAGTGAAGAATGCACGCCCGAAGTAGCGAAGGCGATACCCGCCTGCGTTGAAATGGTTATCCAGGAATTAAAAGGAAACGGCACCGCCCGGATTGGCGATGCCGCCTTTGACTGAAACCTCTATTGAGCTGACTTGTTTAATCGTTACCTTATTACTTTTACGAGGGCTTCTTTGCGGGCTTTAGCTCGCTTTCTCTCCCTGGCCCGGCTCTCCTTCCATACCGTCCAGAGCCCCGTAACGTTGATAAACCAGATGAAAGCGGCCGGGAAGATAATAACAGGTACTGCGATTACTATTGCTATTATGGCTTCGATTGGCATTGTTCTTAATCTCCTTCCTCGATATCTATGTAAATTTTAATATTTCAATTTATTTGGTGGCTGCTTTAACCTTGTCAGCCTTCTCCCGGGCAACTTTTTTAGCTCTGGCTTCCTTAATGGCTGCGTAAATCCCCCCCACATTGAGATACCAGACGAAAGCTGCGGGAAAGAGAATGACTGGCACTGCGACTACTAGAGCTACTACAATCTGCCATTCCATCTCAGTTCCCTCCTTTTTTTTGTTTCCATTATCAGCTTACCACCTTATCTTTAAAACGGGCTTCCGCCGTGATGCTTATTTTTATGCGGCAATTACACCTAAAACGCGTCACTTGATAGGTATTAATGCTTAGCCGAAGTAACCAGATGGCCTTAAACCCGCCCATTAAGTTTGACAATCCGGGGTATTTTGGGTAAATTGTAGTAAATATTTACATAATCGATATGCCACTATACGGCATGACACAGAGTTTTTCTCCGGCGTGGAACCCTCATTATAATGGCGTTTATGTTTATATCTACACATACTCCATGTTTTTTCGACATGTAAGTCGATTTCGTAAAAAGGAGCGGTATCATGGCTGAACACAAGAAACACGGCGAATATATCCTGGAACTAACGACCAATAAATCGATGTACAAACAAATTATCGCCGACCAGTTAGCCGTAGCCGGCGCGAGAGACCTGAACAATGCTAATTTCTCGATGGGCTGGTCGTATCTCACCGAACCCTTCCTCATGGTGGCGGAGGCCCATACGCACGACTTCGACCAGATTATATTCTTCCTCGGCGGCGACCCCGGTAATGTCGGTGACTTCGGCGCCGAGGTGGAGATGTCCCTCGGGGAGAACCAGGAGAAATACATCATCAATTACACTTCATGCGTTTACATACCCGCGGGACTGCTGCACTGCCCCCTTGATGTTAAAAAGGTTAACAAACCCATTATGTTCATCGATATTACGCTTTCCCCCGGACTCTCCATCAGGCCGGTCCCACTGGCATCCCGGTAAGATATTGCTCTGAAAACCACTTCAAATTACGGTATAATTGACGGGGAACAGGCCGGTGTGCCTGAACATTTGCGTATCAGACAAAACAACTCAAAGGAGCCGAGGAGAAAATGGCAAAGTCGAAATACGGGCATCTGATAACCAGAGAATCTTTCGCCACGAGCATACATTCGGAGATTACGGCGCCCAAGTTAAACTATATCGACACCTCCGGAAAGAGGGACCTCTCCTTCGGCTGGAACTGTACCGATAAACCCCTGGTCTTCATCGATGATGTTCATACCCACGAGTTCGATGAGTTTCTGGTTATCATGGGCAGCAACCCGTACGATATGAAGGAGTTTCAGGCGGAGGTGGAGGTATGCTTCGGTGATGAGCGTGATAAATATACCTTCTCCGAACCGAGCGTCGTCTACATCCCGAAGGAACTGCCCCACTGCCCGCTCAGGTACACTAAGGTGGGCAAACCCACGGTCATGCTGAATGTCGCCCTTTCTCCCGGGTATTCTCAGGAA
>DATLAD010000259.1:0-8308 GCA_035527575.1 Dehalococcoidales bacterium | reverse complement strand
GATATATTTACTGGTCTTCAATTCACCCACCTTTTATTACCCCCTTCCTTTAATTATCCGGCATAGCTTAAAAAAGCTGCCCGGACCCTCCCGGTTTGACCGGAAAAGCCCGGGCACGCGAAAACCTGTCCAGAATGATTTATTGTTCCAGGCGCTCACCCGGCCGGGCGAAAAAGCTGTCTCCCCAACCTTCCTTCATGTTACCGGCGCCGAGCATTATCGCCATTTCTACATGCGGCTTTCTTACTTTATGCCAGTTCAGCGGACCATGGCGCAGTCCCCTGGGAACATACATACCATAGCTGGTGTTAAACTGTAAGAGGTCGCCACCCATGCCGAACTCCATATCTGCCCCCAGGTCTTCCGGATTCTGAGGGTCGCCGCCGATATGCAGCACAATTTCATCGTAATTTTTATGCAACATCTCGGGGATACCGGGTTCTACCACATCCCATATCCAGCCGAACTCGATATAGTAGTTGGCTACGTTTATCTGGGTGCGGCTCATGTACGTCATCGTGGGGCTCTGCCGGCCCTTCTTAAAGTTGGCCCCTGCCTCCCGCATGGGACTCCGTATAACGTACTGCTCATAGTCGAACTTGTCTTTCTTCACCGGTAACCCCTTCTTGGGCTGAGCGATACCGCTCTTCCCCCACCCCTTGAAAGGGTCGCCCGTCCCCAGCATCATCGCCATCTCGATGTGCGGAAACTCAAACTTGTTCCATATCATCGGCCCGTGCGGTACTCCCGCCGGAATATATACACCCGTCGTCGTGTTGAACGTGATGGGCTGCCCGCCGACGTAAAACGTTATCTCCCCGCCGAGCACCTGCGGCCTCTCCCAATCGCCACCCCAGTGCAGCACAATCTCATCGTAATCGTGCACGTGCTCGTGGATATGGGGGTTCGGCTCCGGCATATCGTATATCCAGCCCAGCTCGATATAGTAGTTGGCTTCCGGCACCTGCTTGCCGCTCATAAAGGTCATAGTGGGACTCTGCCTTCCCTTGTAACCGCCGCCAGCTTCGTAAATAGGCTTCCTTACGGCATATTTCTCATATTTGCTCTCTGCCATGAAACATTATCCTCCTTATATGTTATCAGGGACTTGTGACCATGATACTTCAATAATCAGAGGCGTGTCAAAATGTTCTGATACAGGTCTTATTTTCACATTGACATGAATCCGAGCGTAGTGTATGATTGATTTAACGTCGTTTTTCCCCAAAAACGACTCCCCCCTTTATTTTTTAACGCTATATTCCTGTGGAAAGAAGCATCTGCGTATAATGGCAGACACACGTAAATCCGACCGAAAAGAGTCCGTCTTCAACAAGGACTGGACGCAGGGCCCCATTGTCAGCAACCTCCTGCTGCTGTCCTGGCCCATGGTGCTGATGGAAACCCTCTTCGTGGTGAGCCAGGTCGCCGACATGATATGGGTGGGGAGGCTGGGGCCTTCCGCCATTGCCGGGGTGGGCATCGCCAACATCGTCATCATGCTGGTGATGTCGATGGATTTCGGCTTAATCGTGGGCGTAAGGGCCCTGGTGGCCCGTTATGTAGGAGCGGGGGACATGCCGGGGGCCAATCATATAGCCGCGCAGGCCCTGATTCTCAGTGTTACCTGGGGCGCCATAATGATGACAATCGGTATTTTGCTGGCCGAACCCGTCATGGGGTTGTTCGGACTGGAGGCGGATGTTATCGCCGAGGGCATGGCCTACATGCGCGTCATGTTCGCCGGCTGGATAGCCATGGACGTCATGGTAATGGCTTTATATATTGTACAGTCGTCAGGCGACACGATACGGCCGATGATGATAGAAGCCCTGCTGAGAATCATCCACGTGACGCTCTGTCCCTTCCTCGTCCTGGGCCTGTGGATATTCCCCAGGATGGGCGTGAGCGGGGCGGCCCTGAGCAATATAATTTCCCAGGTGCTGGGGACGGTTCTCGTACTATGGCTCCTTTTCGGCGGGGCTACCCGGCTGCACCTCAGGCGAAAGGATTTCAGCCTCGACCTTAACGTGATATTCCGCATATTGAAGATTGGCATTCCCGCCCTGGTCATGAACCTGCAGAGGTCATTAGGACAGTTCATACTGACATGGTTTATCGCCCCCTTCGGCACACTGGCCGTAGCCGCCCACAGCCTGGCCATCAGGGTAGAGATGTTTGTGTTTCTACCCGGCATGGGATTCGGCATGGGCGCGGGTGTGCTGGTGGGTCAAAACCTGGGCGCCAATCAGCCGGAGCGGGCGGAGAAAAGCGCCTGGGTGGCTTCGCGGATTTTGCAGGCCTTCATGGTGGTCTGTTCGGCGGCGATTCTGCTATGGGCGGAGAGCATCATGAGCCTCTTCACCACCGACCCCGGCCTGCTAAAACTGGGCGCCACCTTCATAAGGATATCCACGGCGGCCTTCTTCGTCATGGCTTTTACCTCGGTGTTGCAGAGCTGTATCGCCGGCGCCGGGGATACCGTGCCGAACATGATAATCAGCATCGCCATTATCTGGGCGATTATGCTGCCCCTGGCTTTCATCCTGCCGCGGGTCACCGACCTCGGCGTCCTGGGAGTACGCTGGGCGGTTTCCATCAGCACGGTCGCCGGATCAATCGTCTATATCGCGTACTTCAGGACAGGCCGGTGGAAGCTTAAGAAGGTGTAGCTTCCGTCTGCTATTTAGGAAACGCTTCTTTTAAAACCCGTAGAACTTAACCACTTTATCCAGAGGCTCTCTGGCCGTGCGCCCCTTATTAATCGGGTTGTCCAGGTCCGGGTAGCCGATGGCGATTCCCAGTGCGATGAGCTTGTCCTCGGGTATGCCGAGCACCTTCCTGATGATATCGGGGTAAATAACGGCCTGCGCCTGGGCAACGGTCCCCAGTCCGTAGTTGGTGGCCAGCAGCATGATGTTCTGCACCGCCGAGCCGCAATCGTACAACGACCAGACATTAATCCCCCTGGATTGCTGGAAGATAGGCTTCCCTACCAGAAGATAGATACAAGTCGAAGCGCCGTAATGCCGGAAGTTATTGAGCGTGCGGGCTTCCATCTCTTCTTTAGTCATCTCCTTGCGGTCTTTAGGAGCCAGGGCGCGGATACGGGACATGTACGGTTCGGGGTACTCGTAGGGCCGGGCCACCTCGGAATACGGCTCCTGCATTCCCTTTTTCACGAAGCCTTCCTGTATTTCCTTCAGCTTCTTTCCGGTAGCCACGGCGAATTCCCAGGGCTGGGTATTGGCCCAGGACGGCGCCCGCAGTGCCTGCTCCATTATCTTTTTAAGGATATCCAGCGGGACGGGGTCGGACTTGAAAGCCCGGAAAGCCTTTCTCTCTCTAATGGCATCGACGACATCCATGTTCTGTCCTCCTATATCGGTTTAGCTTATCCTGCTATTTATATAATTATCGGCATTTTCAATTCGTGAAGTCAAATCTACTTTCCCCGCTCCAACCCCTTACTATTCCGCTATTGACAAAATCACACCCTGGCTTTACCATAAAAGGACTAATCCAATGAGGTGACGGGCGCTTGGGACTATTCAATCGAAAGCAGCCGAACGACGTCCTGTTTCTCCAGCCGGTGCGTCTTGCCGACGTGAAATTACCCCGGGGCAGGGTGAGGATGCTCTATTGCGATGCCTCCGGCAAAGTCTATTCATCAGTCATCAGCCGCACGTTATATGAACGCGCCCGGGATAATGCGAAAAGCATGGCGCAGCGCCACAAGCCCTTCGCCACCCTCGGCCTGGAGACCGGCCCCGGCCAGTTCGTCCCGGCGACCGTGGAGGTCGGCCAGCAAGAAGTATGGGCGCTGGAGCACATCCTGGAGCATGCTCTCAAGAACGGCAGACTGCCGGATATACTGAAGAAATACCTCAAACCGGTAATACAGCTCGGTGAATCCGACCGCGAAGCTATCATTTCAGAATACAGGAAGCGCCAGCGCCAGGCGCCTCCGGAAGCTACCCCCAGGGTACTGGAGAGATTGCCGTATTACCAGGAACACGACATGGAAATCTCCATGCCGATTTATAAAGCCGAATACAGCTATCCTCTTGTCGTCCTGAAAAGCCTCCCACCGGATGCGCGCATGCCGCGCAGCATTCAGAGGCTGCTTATTCTGGACAGCGACGGCGACCTGGCTGTTATCAAGATGCCTGCCAGGTTTATCCGCGAGATGGAAATAGAACTGGCGGAACAAAGCGGGAAGAAACGCGGGAATACCTGCGTGCTTATCTCGCAGCAGCCGGACGGCTACACCCTGAGCTATATGCCGGTAAGCCGGCAACAGAAAAAAGCTCTGGACACGCTGACGAAATACTTCGAAGAGACCGGCAGCAGCAAACAACCCGTCTCGATAGCCGTGAAAACCGTAATCACCAGGGCTAAAGACAGGGTGTCTTCTCCAACCCGATAGACAGGGAATCAGCCTAAGACTTTACGTCTTCTTCGGGCGGCTTGTCCTTGCTTTCACTCCCGCCCCCGAAAAGCTTATCGCCATTGGGAACAACATCCCCCCTTTTCCCTGCCATATCCGTGGGGTGAAAAGTCGCTTCCCGCCCCCATCTCGGCAAACTCGGCGAAAGGGCCCAGGCATAAACTTCCGGCAGCCTCGTCTTCTCCAGTAGAAGCACCAGTATCGAGGTAATCACGATGCTGAAAAGAACGATGCCGTAGGTTACATTCTTAATTATTTCGCCGCCGGGTACTCCCTGCTGTAATGGTATGCTGGCCAGCACCACGGCCGCCAGGCCTTTCGGCACCATAACCGCCATAACGGATAAGTCTTTAGTCCCCAATGCCTGCCGTATAGACAGCTTGACCGCAGGTATGCGCAGGGCAAAGGCCACCACCGTAAGTATCAGCCCGACGATGATAAGCCAGCTGCTGATGAGTTCCAGCGAGATGCCGAGATAAATAAAGAAAAAGGTCTTGAGCAGAAAGGCCACTTCGCTGAAAAATATCTTTTCCGCCTGGTTGAGCCCCACCGGCTCCTTCACCGCCCACGACTTGAAAATGGGAATGCGGATTGTCTCGATATTACCTATAATCACCCCGAAAGCCAGGGCGGCAATAGCGCCGCTGAATCCCAGGGTTTCCACGATACCGTAGATAACGAAGACAAAGGCCGGCGTGGTGAACATGGCGTTCTTTATGGCGTGTATCCGGTTGAGCAGCACCGACCAGACGAGGGCTCCGATGATGCCGAACACCAGCGCCACCAGAAACGAAGCGATAAGGTCGCCGGACACCGATGCGATTTCGAATTTGCCGACGACATACGCCTGTACCAGCGCCATGGTAATCACGATGCTGAGGACATCGTTCACCGTCGACTCTACCGAAAGCAGCGTGCTCGTTTCTTCTTTTATCTTGAGCTGCCTGACAAGCGGTATGACCACCGCCTCCGAAGTCGAGCCGACAATCGCCCCCAGGATGAAGGCCGGCAGTACCTCAAGGTCGGTAAGCCAGATAGCGAATCCGGCTACGACGGCCATGGTCGAGAAAAAGCTGAGGGGAGCCAGGGCCATTGCCCCGCCCAGCGCCACCCGCAGCATGCTCAATCGAAGCGCAAGGCCGCTTTCAAAAAGGATGATAATCAGGGTAATAGTCGTAAAGACCGGCCCCACCTCCCCGAACAACGAAGGCGACGCCAAGCCCAGCACCGGCCCGACACATATTCCTATAAAAATCAGCAGGATGACATCGGGAATCCTGGTGCGACTGAAGATACCGGTGAAAAGGTGCGCCAGGAACACCAGTATGCCGACGAAAGCGATTATCTGAGCGACGTTCTCCATTTAAATTAACGTACTTTAAACAGGGATAATCCGTGTATCTCCGTGAATTATGGCACCGTAAAGGTCAAACTGCAAGTCAGCCGGGTATCAAAGGGGGGCTTCTGCACCCGGGCGTAAAATTTGCCTTCGAAATAAGATAAATTTATAATGTAGAACAGAGTCCAAGGAGGTTTTAAATGAAAATAGACATCTATTCCCACATCATGACCAAGAAATACACGGAGCTCTACGCCAAGAAAAATCAGGCTATCAAGCAGCGTATTGAATACCGCAGCATCGCCGTCGTCGACCTTGAGGTTAGACTGCGGCTCATGAACAGGTACCCGGACATATTGCAGGTATTGACCGTCGCCAATATCCCCCTGGAGACGTTCGCCGAACCGGCCGATGCCATCGAACTGGCGAAAATCGCCAACGAGGAACTCGCCGAGCTTGTCGACCATTACCCGGACAAGTTCATCGCCGGTGTGGCCTGCCTGCCCATGAACGATATGGACGCGGCGCTGGAAGAGGCCGACAGGGCTATTACGAAACTGGGACTTAAAGGCGTGCAGATATACAGCCGGATAAACGGGGAACCGCTGGACAATCCCAAATTCAAACCGCTATGGGAGAAAATGGCCAAACACGACCTGCCCATATGGATTCACCCGGCAACCTATGACAAGCTGGACAACGATATCGGCCTGTTCAGCTGGCCTTTCGAGACCACTTCGGCCATGTTCCGCCTGGTAACGGCGGGCGTCTTTAACGACCACCCCAATCTCAAGTTCATCGTCCACCACTGCGGGGCCATGGTGCCCTACTTCCAGCAGCGGATTAAGTGGGTGCTGTCCCTCGTCCCCGGCCTCTTTCCCACTATCAAGAAACCGGAGGAACATTTCCGTAAGTTCTACACGGATACCGCGGTCTACGGCAACACATCGTCTCTGATGTGCGGGTACGACTTCTACGGTCCCGACCATATCCTCTACGGCACGGATGCCCCGCTGGGGCCCAAGTTCGGCATGACCGGCGAGACGGCCGAGTCCATCGAGCGGATGGCTATCCCCGACGAGGAGAAGGAGAAGATATTCTTCCGCAACGCCGTGGAACTACTGACGCTGCCGCACTAAATTTACCCTACTCCCCGGCACTATTGACCGTCGTCGGTATCAGCTCGGAAAGGGCGGGGTGGATATGGATGCCCTCGTTCAGCTCGCCTGCGCCCCCGCCGGACTGCATGGCGTTGACCACCTCCTGAATCAATTCCGGCGCATATGGCCCGATAATGTGGAAACCGAGAATCTTATCCGTCCCCTTCTCCACGATGGCTTTGGCAAACCCGTCCTTTTCCATCATGGCCTCTCCCTTGGCAACATCGTAGTAACTCGTCCTGCCGACGATTATCTCGTGGTCTTTCCGGGCCTCCTCTTCCCTCAGCCCCACCGAGGCGATTTGCGGGTGGGAATAAACGGCATGGGGCACCGCGCTGTAGTCCACCGCCATAGTATCCCCGTGCAACACGTTGTGTGCCGCTATCGCCGCCTCCCGATTGGCCATGTGGGTAAACATCTGCTGACCGTTGGCGTCACCCACCGCGTAGATATTCTTACGGCTCGTTTCCATATGCTCGTTCACCTTTATAAAACCCCGCCCGTCCAGCTCCACGCCCGTATTCTCCACTTTCAATACGTCGGCGTTGGACATCCGCCCCACCGCCATCATGATGCGCTGCGCCGTGAACCTTCTCTCCCCGCCTGATTGCCTGTCTTTAGTAATCACCGTCACGCCGTTTTTACTTGCCCTGACCTCCCCGGCCTGGGCCCCGGTATAGACCCCCATGCGCCGGCTCAATTTCTTCTTTAAAAGCCCGGCGATTTCCGGTTCCTCGGAGAGGACGAGCCTGTCCGCCATCTCCAGGATGGTCACCTTCGTCCCCATCGCCGCGAAGAAATGACCATATTCCACGGCTATATATCCTCCGCCGATGATAACCAGGCTATCCGGCCTCTCCTTCAACTCCAGGCTGGACTCATTGGTGAGATAATCTATATTCTCCAGTCCTTTTATGGGAGGAATGAAAGGCCGCGAGCCGGACGCGATGAAAATATTCTTCCCCTTCAGCTTCTCCCCGTTGACCTCAAGAGTAGAATCGGCCACGAAATGCGCTTCACCCTCGTAGAAGTCCAGGTTCTCCGCCTGCTTTAAACCCTCCCTGAGATGCGCCTGACTTTCCTTTCGCGACCGCCGCACCCGCCTCATGATGGCATTAAAATCGATATTTTTCACTTCGGCCGTGATGCCCAGCCTGCCGGACTCCTCTATTTCCACGATTCTGTCCGCCGGATATATCAGCTGCTTGGAAGGAATGCAGCCCCAGTTGAGGCACGTCCCCCCGATGAGCGGCCCCTTATCAATCAGCGCCGTCTTCAATCCGTGTGCGGTCGCCTCATCGGAAATAATCGCCCCGCACCCCGTGCCGATAACGATAGCATCGTAATTCTTCATTCCCG
>DATLAD010000258.1:0-9746 GCA_035527575.1 Dehalococcoidales bacterium | reverse complement strand
TCGGTTATGTATTCTCCTCCTCCGTCACCGGACCCGTGCTTACCGCCGGACTTACCCATCTCCGCACAGACAACGATGACCACCGGAACAGTGTTAACAGCTGTTGCGGCCGGATTAGGTATCTCTCTGTCCGGCAGCTTGATTTTCATTAGAGTGTCTGTTATTTTAGCCCTGATTTTAGGGTCGCGCACCACGATAAAGCGCCAGCACTGCGTATTAGCCCAGGAGGGAGCCCAGCGGCCAGCCTCCAGAATTGCCTCAATCTTTTTATCGTCAACAGGGTCGGACGTGTAACGCCGGATGCTCCTCCTGCTTTTAATAGCTTCAAATAGTTCCAAGTTTATCCTCCTTCTATATTTTGCACTCCAGCTACTTACCGTATTTCTCTTTGTAAAGAACTTCGGACAGTTCTTTTCTGGGCGAGACCTGTCCCTTACGGTCGGGTAAGCCCAGGGGGGTCATGGTAACCACCGTAAAACCGGCCGGCATTTCCATGATTTGGGCCACTTTACCGGCATCAAACCCGCCGATAATTACCGTGCCCAGTCCCAGCGAATGCGCCGCCAGCACCAGATTCTCCATCGCCAGAGCGATATCGAACATGAACCAGTAATCGGCCTTATCGGTAATCGGCGTGCCGTCAGAACGGAATCCCGCCTTACCCAGTTCGGCGCAGAGTACAATCAATACCGGCGCCTGCTTGACCGACTTGGCGGCGGCATTTTCCACCCACTCGTTATCGATTTTCACCTTCATCAGGGTATCGGCAACTTCGGCCTTAATTTTGGGGTCGCGCACCACGATAAAGCGCCAGCACTGCATATTACCCCAAGATGGAGCCCAGTGTGCCGCTTCCAGGACGGTATTCACGGTTTTATCATCTACCGGGTCAGCTTTATAATGTCGGATGCTTCTCCTGTTCCTGATAGCCTCAAGGACATCCATAGTTATCCTCCGTATCCGGCTTTATATCAATTTTCCCAGGCGTTTTTACCTATCAGCGATACAAAGCGGCAGCCGCCCATCTTTTGAACCGTATTTTTATCCTGCCGTCTTGTCACCTTGCACAGTTCCTGTGTATAACGGGAACCTACCGGAATTATCATGCGCCCGCCGATAGCCATCTGGGACAGAAGGTCATCGGGTATGCCGGGAGCCCCGGCGGTAACCATAACGGCATCGTAGGGCGCCCCCATTTTCCACCCCAGGGTTTCCTCGGCGAGATGTATCTCGATATTGGTATAGCCCAGTCTGTGCAACACCTCCCGGGCGGACTCGGCCAGCTGGGGCACACGTTCTACCGTTATCACATACCCTGCCAGTTCGGCGAGAATCGCCGTCTGATAGCCGCTGCCAGTACCCAGCTCCAGTATTTTTTCGCCTCCGGCGAGTTCCAAAGCCTCCGTCATGAGAGCGATGATATACGGCTGGGAAATCGTTTGCTCCCAGCCAATCGGTAACGGCCTGTCTTCATATGCCTGATGACGATATTCCGCAGGAACAAACTCTTCACGCGGGATGCGGGACATCGCGGCTAATACCCGCTTATCTTTAATCTCGGAACCGAGATACTCAGTCAATTTAGCCCTTGCCGCTTTAAAGTCCATGATGGCCGCCAGCGAAGTACTAGGATAGAACAATTGACAAAATAATAAGTATGATGATGATTATCCCCGCCATAATACCGATTCTTTTCAGTTCGCCGGCGACATAAGGGTAGTGGGAAGTTGTGATTGCCGCCGATGCCGCCGCCGCCTTCGGTGCAGGAGCAGCCGTGGCCGTTGCCGCCGGTTTCGGAGCCACAGCGGTTGCCTGTTGCTGTAAAGGAGCGCCTGACTGCCTGCTCATGGCCTTGCTTTTTTTACTTTGATGAGGATGCTTACCCTTGCCGTGCCGTGATTTACCTGGCATCCGTTGCCTCCTGAAGATTAATCTTTAGCCCTGGGATGTGACTTATCATAGGTACGTCGGACATGCTCGGTGGTAAGGTGTGTATATACCTGAGTGGTAGATATATTAGCATGTCCCAGAAGTTCCTGTACCGACCTCAGGTCGGCCCCGCCGCTCAGCATATGAGTGGCAAAGCTGTGTCTCAGCGTATGGGGGCTGATTTTGTCACTCAGCCCGGCCGATTTAGCGTACTCCTTTAGTTTCTGCCAGAATCCCTGCCGGGTAAGTCTCTCGCCACGGGCATTCAGGAACAGGGCTGTTTCCTTCTTGCCGTGGGCCAACTTGGGACGGTCTTCGTCAACGTATTTCTTCACCGTCATGGCTATCTGCTGGTAGAGCGGGATAATACGTTCCTTGCGCCCCTTACCGAAGCAGCGCACGAAGTAATCGGCCTCGGTATTGACATCGCCCAGGTTTAAAGCCACCAGTTCGCTTACCCTCATGCCGCTGGCATATAACAACTCCAGCATAGCCTTGTCTCTCTTGGCTTCGGCTGTGGACAACTTGGCCGGCTGCTCCAGCAGCAAACGCACCTGGTTGATAGGGATGGGCCTGGGTAACGCCTTCCCCACGCTGGGGGAGCTCATATTCTCGGTAGGGTTGGTTTTAATGGTGCCCTCCGATACCAGAAAGCCGAAGAAGGACCTCGCCGCCGCCACCTTTCGCGCCACAGTGGTAGCCACGTAGCCTCTCTCTTTGAGGTCAAGCAGGTGGCTTAACATGTTCTGCCGACTGAAATTAGACCAGGAAGCGATACCCTGTCTTTTAGCGAAGTCGGCCAGTCCTGTCAGGTCATTGTGATAGGCAGCGACGGTATGCTCGGAATAACCTTTTTCTACCGCCAGGTAATTTAAAAAACTTTCGATTGGCTCTATCATTATGTCTCCTCACGGTCTGATAATACTGCAGGTCATGTTATTAATGATTACGATAGTATTTTAACATAATATTTTACCATATAAAAGAGCCAGAGTATGCAATACCCCCCGACCAGTACCTTTATCCCACCTATTACCTATGACCAAATAGCTATTGTAAATGGGACGAAAGGCATATAAGATTTTTGTATAGGTTATACGTATATAGCTATATCATCATAGATAGGGGAACCCTTATTTATGGCAGAATCTGTTGAAGAAGCCAAAAATAGCCTGCGCAAGAAATCACCTGAGCCAGAAGCTTTACAGCTCATACCCGAAGCCATGGCACGCAAGTATAAAGCCATACCCCTGGCCATAGAGGGTAATGTCCTGCGCGTGGTTATGGCAAACCCGTCCGATATCATCGCCCTGGAAGCCCTGGCCAGCTGGAGCCAGATGCGCATAGAGTCAGAGGCCGCTTCCCAGGAAGAAGTGTTTGAGGCTATCGATTTTAACTACAAGTCCTATGACGAGATAGAAAAACAGATTTCCAACATATCATTATCAGACAGCGGTAAAGCAGAAAAGCAACTGATTATCGACACAGCCACGGAGGCCCCGGTTGCCCAGGCCCTGAGGCTGATTATCGATGAAGCCGTGAAAGCCAGGGCTTCCGACGTTCACCTCGAGCCGGGCGAAGATAAACTGCGGGTACGCTTCCGCATAGACGGCACGCTTCACAATATGTTCTCGCTTCCCCTTATGACCATGACGCCGATTATCTCAAGAATAAAAATCCTGGCCAACATGAACATTGCGGACCACCATCGCCCGCAGGACGGCCAGTTCTCCGTAAAAGCGAAGGGTCGCCTGATAGATATCCGGGTAGGCGTAATCGCCACCGTTTACGGCGAGATGGCGGTATTACGGCTCCTGGACAAGTCCCGCGCCACCCTGTCCCTGTCCGACCTGGGATTTCTCCCCGAAAGCATGGCGAAATACGAAAGCATGCTTAAAGTACCTTATGGAATAATACTTGTAAGCGGACCTACCGGGGCAGGCAAGACCACCACGCTATACGCTTCGGTAAATTCTCTTGACCAGGTAGAACGCAATATTATAACCGTAGAAGACCCGGTGGAGTACCGGTTCTCAAATGTCAACCAGATTCAGGTTAATTCCCGCGCCGGCATCACTTTTGCCAGCGGCCTCAGGTCTATACTGCGGCTCGACCCCGACGTGATATTAATCGGAGAGATACGCGACGCCGAAACGGCCAATATCGCCATTCAGTCGGCCCTTACCGGGCACCTGGTACTTTCTTCAATCCACGCCAACGATGCCGTCGGCGTGGTGCTGCGCCTCATCGACCTCGGCGTGGAGCCTTTCCTGGTATCATCGGCCCTCATCGGTGTGATTGCCCAGCGCATGGTGCGCCGTGTCTGCCCCCACTGCGCCCGTCCGGTTGAACCATCACCCGAGGAGCGTATGATTTACAGCCAGGAAATGGGCGAGGAACTAATCGAGTATCACCAGGGCAGTGGGTGTAAATCATGCGCTAATAGCGGTTACAGGGGGCGGATGGGCATATTCGAAATATTCTGTACCAGCGACGATATAAAAACATTACTGGTCAAGGGAACAACCGCTAACGAATTACGCAAACAGGCAATCAAGGAAGGAATGGCTACACTGCTGCAAGACGGGCTGTTCAAGGTGAAGAAAAAAATAACCACCCCCGCTGAAGTCCTGCGTAATGCTTATTCAGTGGGTTAAAAAGGAGCTTTATCTATTCGGTGATACTTATTGAGGTGATAATTATCGGAGCGGAAATTTAATGCTTTATCAATACATAGCCTGCGGGGAATCAGGCGATATCGTCAAAGGAAAAATATCGGCAACCAACGAAAACGCGATTACCGAAATGTTAAGCTATGCCGGTTACCGCCTGATTAACCTCAGACCATACGTTCCTTTCTTGAGCCTGGGAAAGCTGACCGCAAAGTTATTCACGGTCAAACCAACCGAAATAACAATGCTTTTCCGGCAGCTGGCCCTGCTTCTTGAATCCGGCATTAATATTGTTACCGCCCTGGAGCTATTGCAGGAACAGATAACCAATCGCGCCCTGAAGAAAGTAGTCACCGAAGTCATCGAAGACATACGCAACGGCAACCAGTTGTCAACAGCCATGAGCCGTCACCCGGACATATTCTCCTCGATGGCCTGCCGTACGCTGAGCATCGGTGAGCAAACCGGCGGCCTCGAGACGATGTTGAGGCAGATAGCCGAATATATGGAGAAGGAACTCATTACCCGCAAGGGAATCAAGGGTGCCCTCATGTACCCGATGATAGCCGCCGTCGTGACCGTAGTGGTGGTCGGCGTATTGATGTTTTTCGTTCTGCCGGCTTTCGCCGACCTGTACGGGTCACTCGGCGCCAAATTACCCGCCCTGACCAGAATAATGATAGATTTCTCCGTATTTCTCCGCAATTATGTTCTTCATATCTTTCTGATAATATTTATCATCATAGGGCTGGCGTTTATCTATTTTAGAACGGCAACCGGTAAATACAGACTCGATGCTATTATGCTGCGCATCCCGCAATTAGGCAGGGTAAAGCACCTTAACGAGCTTTCCCGCTGTTGCCGGAGTATCTCGCTACTATTCACAGCCGGTCTGCCTTTGCCCGAGATTATGCCCCTCGTTATCCAGGGCTGTAATAACAGGGTGATGGCCCAGGCGCTTTACAACGTCCAGATAGACATGCTCAAGGGTGAGGGCTTATCCAAGCCAATGGCAAAAAATTCACTCTTCCTGCCGATGATGGTACAGATGGTCAAGGTCGGGGAGGAAACGGGTAGCCTTGATACGTCCTTGGTTGCCGTAGCCCAGAACTACGAATCCGATGCACAGGACAAGACTAAATCCCTGATAAGTATGATTCAACCGGTGATGACGATAGTCATAGCCGGCATCGTAGGCCTGATTGCTTTATCGATGGTTTCAGCGATGTATTCTATGTACGGGCAGGCATTCTAGTCTATGTAGAGCGATAGGACGCTTTTATGAAAGGTCTGAAGTTAAGTAAAACAAGCTGGTTGATTCTCGCGGCAGGGGTATTTATCGTTGTCCTGGCCGGCCTGGGAGTTACTCGTTCTCAGCAGCTAAAGGAGCAGACCCAACTGGACGAGGAGCTGAGTTTATCCACAATGCGCGTGGACAAGGCACAGACGGAGGAGTTGCTTCCGCAATTGGAAGAGCTGCAACAGAGAATAGAAGAAAGTTCAGAGCAGCTCACTGAAGTTAAAAATAGAATGCGCCAGACTGTGGAAAGTACCGATGTTACCGAGAAATTCTTCGTCATTGCCGAGTACTGCGGCGTGGAAATTATGAACCTCAGCACTACGCGCATATCAACAGACGTGGTCGAGGGCATCGAGTGTTCTACGATATCAATTAGCGCTACTATTGAAGGAGAGGTGCCCAACATTATTGATTTTATCGTCAGACTTAATGAAGGCTTCACCACCGGCAATATTGAGTCGGCTCAGATATTTATTCCCGAGGAATCATCCGAAGACAAGCCGTCCGCCAGTATCTCCATGGTCGTCTACGCTTATGAAGGAAGCTAATTATGGCTAAGAACATTACAACTCTTTATATTAACGATACCAGCATCCGCTTGATGGTCACGCGCGGCAAGCGCATAACCAAGCTGGCTGACGTGCCCCTGGATACTTGCTTGAGCGATATCGATACTAAAGAAAAAGAGGCGGAACTCGTCGCCAGGATTAAACTGCTCTTTAAGAGCAACAAGATAAGCACGAGGAAGATTATCCTCGGTCTGAGCGGGCTTCACTGTCTGACCCGGCCGGTTACCCTGCCTGAATTACCCAGGGCCATGCTGGATGAGGCAATAACAAGGGAGGCCAGGAGGGTTCTGCCGGTACCCCTGGAACAGCTATACATATCGTGGCAGACCATATCGGCCTCGCCGGGTAAGATAGAGGCCTTCATGGTGGCCATACCAAAGCAGATTGCTGATACCCTGATAAGGATACTCAGCAAGGCGGGATTCAAGCCGTACCTCATGGACATCAAACCCCTGGCCCTGGCGAGGCTGGCTAAGGAACCAACCGCCATAGTTGTCGATGTCCAGTCAAAAGAATTTGACATAATCGTTATGGTCAATAAAATTCCCCAGCCAATCCGCACCGTGCCCTTCCCTCAGGAATCGCTATCTTTCGCGGAGAAGATACTAATATTAAAGGATGAGCTTAAACGTACTATCCAGTTCTATAATTCCAATAATCCGGAAAGTGTAATTCCGGCGCATACGCCGCTGCTTGTCTCCGGGGAGCTGGCTGATGAACCGGAGTTGTATGAGCCCATGGCCGAGGAACTGGGATATCATGTGTATCCGCTTACTTCACCGTTAAAATGTCTGAAACAGCTTGACCCGTCACATCACCTGGTGAATGTCGGGCTTGCCCTTAAAGAGTTTACCAGAGAAGCCGGCCCACTGCTCCCCAACTTCAACACCCTGCCGACACCCTACCTGCCCATACCGATTTCCCTGAATCGAATAATGGCTATACCGGCCGCTGCTGTCGCCATTGGTTTAATAATTTTGCTGGGTATGACAGTCCAGGGTTCCGCCGCCAGCATTGAATCGATGCAAAATCAACTGGACTCTAACAATGTTCTGCTGCAGAAAAGACAGGTACAGAAAACGGACCTGACGAAGAGTATCGCAGATGCGGAGCAAAGACTGGCCAGTATCGAATCAGCCCGCAATAGCTTTACGGTTGCCCTGAGCGGCATCAATAAAAATTGCGAAAAGACAAACGGCGACCTGAGAGCTACCGTGGACAACCGGATTGACGACTTTGAACTGAATAGCATATCTCACTCAGGTGACCAATTAGTTATTAACGGATGGGCAGAGAGCGAGCAGGAGGTCCTGAAGTACGCCCGGAAACTAGACGCTACTGATAGATTCGCCGAGATTACCATAACCAATCTTACCAGAGAAGAAGCAGACGATGGTGCGAGCGATAATACCACCGACACCATGACGTATTCTCTAAATATCAGATGGGATTAGTGAAGATGACAGACATTATTAAATTACTTCAATTAGCCAAGTCAAAGAGCGCTTCCGACCTGCATATGGTCGTGTCCAAGCCTCCGCTATTCCGTATCTACGGCAATCTTGTGCCTGCGGATGACCTGGCCGAACTAACCTCCGAGGACATAGACCAGGCACTGGACCAGATAACGACGGAAAAAGAAAAGGCCGATTTTAATAGCAACCTTGAGCTTGACTTCGGCCGCACCATTCCCGACGCCGGCCGAATGCGTTTTAATGCCGCCAAACAACGCGGGACAACCAGCCTTGTTATCCGTCTATTGCCTCCCGAAATACCCGACCCCGAAACCCTGGGCTTACCTAAGGTCTGCAAAGAGCTGATTACACGGCCCCGAGGCCTGGTGGTGGTCAGCGGACCTACCGGCAGCGGAAAAACCACGACCCTGGCATCCATGATTAACTACCTGAACCAGACCGAGAACCGGCGCGTCATTACGATTGAGGACCCCATCGAATATACCTATAATCATATAAAATGCACCATCACACAGCGCGAACTGGGGCATGATACTCTGTCCTTTGCCGAAGCCTTGAGGCACGTATTGAGGCAGGACCCGGACGTGATTCTCGTCGGAGAGATGAGAGACCTGGAAACAGCTTCGGCGGCACTGACCGTTGCCGAAACCGGGCACCTTGTATTGACCACCGGCCACGCCCCCAGCGCGGCGCAGGCTGTGGAAAGAATCGCTAATATGTTTCCGCCCCACGAGCGCCACCTGGCTCAAGAGCGCCTGGCTTCACTGCTCCTCGGTATCCTCTGCCAGGCTCTCGTGCCTAAAGCCAGCGGCTCGGGCAGGGTGGCGGCTATCGAGGTAATGCTGGCTAACCCGGCTGTGAGAAACCTTATCCGGGAAGGCAAGACCTACCAGCTTCCCAATACGATTCGCATGAACACGCAGCAGGGCATGGAGCTACTCGACCAGGCCCTGGTCAGGCTATACCGCAACGGGATGATAAGTCGCGAAAGCGTCTTTGAATTCTGTAACGACCCGGAAGAGATTACCAAGCTAACCGACAAAAGTGAAACCCGGTCGCAGAATGAGCAGAACATGGCCTATACCACTCAGTTCAAATAGTCAGAATTCCCCGCGGCCTGTTCAGTGGCAATAAACACCAACCTGTTTTGTTACCCGCCTTGATTTTCCCGGCCTTTGGTCATTCTCGGGCTTCAACCCGAGAATCCAGATTTCCTTTGTCATTGCGAGCCCTCACGCTACGCTCAGGATAAACTCCGCGAAGCAATCCCACATCGATAGTAGAGATTGCTTCGCCGCTGCGCTCCTCGCAATGACAGGTAAAATTACCGAAAATAGACAATAAAAAGCCTATCAGCAACATCCCGGGTAATCATTGCTGATAGGCTTTCCAGTTTGTACCTGGTTTATAGCTTTAGCCGGTCAGGAGGCTATGACTACGGTGTCAGTGGTGTTGTCTGACTGACTGTTCCATCGACGAAAAATGTATACGTGACGCCTGGTATCTTGGTTGAGCCGTTATCACTGAGGCCGGTCATATATTCGTCAAGTGAATGAAGATTGGTATCAACCTGTACCAGTGTCATGTCAACTGTATCGTCAACTTGACCATCCAACACACCCGCAATGCTATCCGCGAGCATGGCCATCACGCCGGTCTGGATGTTGTGCAGCTCCACCTCATAGGCCTGGGTTTTCCCCGTGCCGATGAACTTACCGACGTTAGGTACGGCTACCGCGGCCAGCACCCCGAGAATGGCAACCACCACCAGCAGCTCGATGAGGGTGAAGCCTTTCTCTCC
>DATLAD010000257.1:0-2527 GCA_035527575.1 Dehalococcoidales bacterium | reverse complement strand
GACAACAACGGCCTGCAGCTGAGCGGCTTTAACCGCGACATCATGAACGTCGACCCCCTGAATAAAAAGTGGGCGGCTTTCGGGTGGCACGTCACCGATGTTGACGGGCACGACTTCACCCAGCTTCTCGATGCCCTGAATAAGGCGAAAAGAGTCAGAGGACAGCCCGCGGTCATCATCGCCCATACCGTTAAAGGCAAAGGGGTCAGCTTCATGGAGAACAACGTCGATTTTCACGGCAAAGCCCCCGATGCCGAGCAACTGAAAATAGCTTTGAAGGAGCTTGCTTAACCGTGGCCGAGGAAGTATCTCTGAGGGATACCTACGGTAAAACCCTGGTGGAACTGGGTAAAAAGAACCCGGACATCGTTGTGCTGGATGCCGACCTGCGTCCTTCGACGATGACCAAGTATTTCGCCAAAGAGTTCCCGGACCGTTTCTTCGATGTCGGCATCGCCGAGCAGAATATGATAGGCATCGCCTCCGGACTGGCCGCCTCGGGCAAGATACCATTTGCCAGCACCTTTGCCGTCTTTGCCCCCGGACGCTGCTTCGACCAGATTCGTGTATCAGTGGCACAGGCCAGGCTTAACGTTAAAATAGTTTCAACTCACGCCGGAGTGACCGTCGGCGAGGACGGCGCCTCCCACCAGGCGCTCGAAGACCTGGCACTTATCTGTTCCCTGCCCGGTTTTACCGTTATCGTCCCCGCGGACGCCATCGAGACCGCACAGGTTATCGAAGCTGTAGCCGGGTATGTCGGCCCCTGTTACGTCCGTCTTCCCCGCGCCAAGCTGCCCAATGTAAACGGCGCCGATTACCGCTTTGAAATCGGCAAAGCCGTCATCATAAGGCCGGGCAAAGACGTTACGGTGATAGCTATCGGCGTCATGGTCTCCCGGGCGCTGGAGGCCGCCGGAGAGCTGGCTAAAGAAGGCATCGACTGCCGGGTGCTTAACATGCCCACTCTCAAGCCCATCGATGAAGCGGCTGTCGTTAAGGCTGCCGGCGAGACCGGGGCCATCGTTACCGCCGAGGAGCACCAGGAGCACGGCGGACTGGGCAGCATAGTGGCCCGGATTGTAGCCAGACGCCACCCGGTGCCGATGGAGTTCGTCGCCGTCAAGGATGTCTTCGGCATGTCCGGTAAACCTGAGGAACTGCTGGAAAGGTACGGACTGACATCCGAAGACATCGTTAAGGCTGTCCGCGAAGCGACAAAGAGAAAGCGCTAGTTTCCTTTTGACCATTGTCATTCCCGCGAAGGCGGGAATCCAGTCACACCTCCCCGCCTGGATTCCGTATCAAGTACGGAATGACAATTATTCTAGTCCAGGTAGGTTATTTCCGACGGCGGCCTGTCCTTCATGTCGACTTCGACGCCGGCTTCCTTAAAAAGCCCGACAAAGGTATCGTCGTTATATTTCCCGAAGCTGACGAAGCGCGCTATCTTAGCGTTTACCAGCATCTTGGCGCAGAGCACGCAGGGCGTGTGCGTGCAGTAAACGGTGCTCCCCTCCAGGCTGACCCCGTGAAGCCCCGCCTGGATAATTACGTTCTGCTCGGCGTGAATGGCGCGGCACAGCTCGTGCCTTGTCCCGGAGGGTATATCCAGTTCATCGCGGAGGCAGCCGAGCTCCAGGCAGTCCCTGGCCCCGGACGGCGCCCCGTTATAGCCGGTGGTCAGGATGTGCTTGTTTTTTACCGCCACTGCCCCCATGTGGTGACGCCGGCAGGTGGAACGTTCCGCCACCACCGAGGCAATTTTTAAGAAATACTCGTCTTTTTCCGGCCTTTTCGGTATATCCGTCATTTCAGTTTAGCGATAATCCTTTCTGCCTGCTGCTTGAGGTCGGCCAGCGATGACTCGTTCAAAATAGTAAAATCGGCCAGGGCAATCGGCCCGCCCTTATTGAGGTTCTCGATTTCAGCCCGGTCGCGGCCGGCAGCTTCTTCCATCGTCAGCGGCCGCACCCTGCGGCTGCCCAACCGGATATATCTCAATTCGGGCGGCGCCCAGACCGCCACGACGATAAAGTCGTTCCCGTAATGCCCCTTGAGGAAGGTGTACTCCTCCCATGAATAAAGCCCGTCGACCACCACGTTCGACGTCTTCAGGGCGGCGTCGATGCGGGGGAGGCTTAACCTGGCATAGGCATCCATCCCGTGTTTTTTCCTGAGCGACTCCCTGGCCTGCCGCTCGTTCTCTTCATTCAGTTCCAGTCCGCGGTTTTTTACCTCTTCATCGGTAATATCACCGAACCTGACGTAAGCAAAGCCTTTATCCCGGAACACCCTGGCGACATCCGACTTCCCGGAGCCGGGCATGCCGACAATCGAGACGACTTTCATACGGTTCATTATAAGCGGTTATTGCTAAAAATACCAACGTGATTTCTGGACATCATGTGCTATACTACAAGGTGAAATGAACGTACCGAAAATCGTCAATCTGACCAGCCGGATAGAGGAGCATCTGCCCGCCGACTTACTCGACTTTATTAAGAAGGCGGGTGAAGCGGCGCAG
>DATLAD010000256.1:0-12727 GCA_035527575.1 Dehalococcoidales bacterium | reverse complement strand
TGGCCGGTTTTTCTTCTTCCGGTTCTTTATCTTCAGCTGCCTTGGCTTCGGTTACCTTCTTTGCTTTTGGCTTGGCTTCTTCTTCAGTCTCGGCGGCGGGGGCTGCCTTGGCTGCCGCCCTGGCCGGTTTTTCTTTCGGTTCGGCGGCGGGGGGTGCCTTGGCTGCCGCCCTGGCCGGTTTTTCTTTCGGCTCGGCGGCGGGGGATGCTTTAGCTGCCGCCCTGGCAGGTTCTTCTTCAGTCACGGTAGCGGGTGCTTCCTCAACCACTGCCGCGGTCGGTTTTTCTTCCGCCCCGGCAGCCGGAGTCTCCTCAATTGCCGTCTCGGCCGGTTTCTCTTCTGGCTCGGCTACTTTGAGTTCGGGCAGTATCTGTCCCTTATATATCCAGACCTTCACACCGATGCGCCCCAGGGTGGTATGTGCCTCGGTGAAACCATAATCGATATCGGCCCGCAACGTATGTAGGGGCACCTGCCCCTGGTGTGAGGTCTGGCGGCGCGCAATCTCGGCATTACCCAGCCTGCCGGCACAACTGACCTTTATTCCTTTGGCCCCTGACTGGATGGTGCGGAAAATAGCCTGTTTCATGGCCCGCCGGTAAGCGACGCGGCGTTCAATCTGCTCCGCCACCGACCTGGCCACCAGGTAAGCATCCAGTTCCGGCTGGCGTACCTCCTGGATATTTAAACGGATTCTCTTCCCGACAAGTCCCTCGAGGTGCTGCCTCATTTCGTCGACCCGCTGTCCGCCTCTTCCGATGACGATGCCGGGTCGGGCAGTATGTAGAGTAATGGTCACGTCCTTGGCCTGGCGGTCAATCTCTATCAGGGAGATGGCGGCTTCGGGGTATTTGGACTTAATTTCCTCCCTGAGCTTGTTGTCTTCAAGGACGAACTCGGCATAATGCGAGTCGCTATACCACTTGGACTGCCAGTCTTTGATGACCCCCAGTCTGAAACCTATCGGGTGAACTTTATGACCCAATTAACCCTCCTGCTCAGCAACGATAACTGTGATGTGGCTGGAATGCTTCCGGATAGGGCTTACCCGCCCCCTCGACCGCGGCCGGAACCGTCGCATACTGCGCGCTTCATCGACATAGATGCTGACAACCTTCAGGTCGGCGGGGTCTATCTGAAAATTATTTTCGGCATTCGCCGCCGCTGACCGCACCACTTTGGCGACAACCTTCGCTTTGGGTGTCGGCGTAAACTTGAGCAATATCAGCGCTTCGTCTACTTTTTTACCCCGCACCATATCCGCCAGCGGGCGTACCTTGCTGGCGGGTATTCCTGTGTCTTTAGCTACGGCTTTCACTTCCACTATATCTCACACCTGTCTCAGGTAATTTTTTACTTACTGGCTCTTTCTCACCTGGGTAGTTTTTTCCGCTCTAGCGACGTGCCCTCTGAAGGTGCGCGTGTTGGCGAACTCACCAAGTTTATGGCCGACCATGTTCTCGTTGACATAGATGGGTACGTGTCTGCGGCCGTCATGTACGCCGATGGTAAGGCCCACCATCTGCGGCAGGATAGTCGATGACCGCGCCCAGGTCTTTATCACCGTTTTCTTACCCGAGCGTATCGCGGCATCAACTTTCTTTACCAGCTTTTCGCTAATTGCCGGTCCCTTTTTCGTTGACCTTGACATAGTACCTCTCTAACCGCCTATTTTACCCTGCGCTTAACAATCATCCGGTCGGAAGCCTTCTTCTTCTTACGTGTTTTATAGCCCAGGGCCGGTTTGCCCCAGGGTGTCTTCGGGCCGGGCATGCCGATAGGTGAACGGCCCTCGCCGCCGCCATGGGGATGGTCACGCGGGGACATGGCGGAGCCTCTCACCGAAGGCCGCCACCCCATATGTCGCTTGCGGCCGGCCTTGCCCAGGCTGATATTCTGGTGTTCGATATTCCCTATCTGGCCGATGGTCGCCATGCATTCGCTGCGGACACGGCGTAGCTCACCGGACGGCAGACGAAGCAAGACGTGTATTCCCTCTTTGGCCATCAGCTGGGCTGATGCCCCGGCGCTGCGTACCATCTGGCCGCCTTTGCCGGGCATCATTTCGATATTATGTATCTCCGTGCCCGATGGCATCTGCTTCAGGGGCAGGGAGTTGCCCGGTTTTATTTCGGCGTTGTTGCCGGACATTATCGTGTCGTCTACGTTCAACCCTACGGGGGCCAGTATATAGCGTTTTTCCCCGTCGGCATAGAAAATAAGGGCGATGCGTGCCGAGCGATTGGGGTCGTATTCTATGGCGGCCACGCGTCCGGGAATATCAAATTTATCCCGTTTAAAATCGATAATGCGCAGCCGGCGTTTCTCCCCGCCGCCTCGGTGGCGTACGGTTATCTTACCGCGGAAATTGCGGCCCGCCTGCTTTTTCTTGGGCAAGAGCAGCGATTTCTCCGGCTTTTCCTTGGTTATCTCGTCGAAGGTATAGCCGCTCATGCCCCGTCGGCCCGGGGAGGTCGGACGATATATTTTTAGTGCCACTCAGCTTCCCCCTTCATTCTAAACACCTTCAAAGAATTCAATCTTGTCCCCCGGCTGGAGGGTGACAATCGCTTTTTTCCAGGGACGCGTCTGCACCTGCCGCCGCCCCACCCGCCGTGTCTTACCCTTCATGGTGATGACGTTGACACCGGTAACCTTTACCTTGAAAGACTTTTCCACAGCCTGCTTTATCATGGGCTTGTTGGCCCCGGCGGCTATCTCGAAGGCATATTTATTCTGCGCCTGGAGTACCGTGCTTTTTTCAGTTATCAGCGGACGGCGCAGCACCTCGTACAGATGCATTATCTCCCCCTTGTGTTAATCCGTTGCCCCATAATTTTTCCGCTACGCGTACCGCAGCCTCGGTCATCAGTAGCGTCTTATAGGAAAGAATATCTAATATATTAAGCACATTGGCTGGCATTGTCTTGATGTCCTGCAGGTTACGGGCCGATTTTATAACGTTTTCCTCCGGTTCCTGCGTAACGATGAGAGCCGAAGAGTCTATTCCCAGGGCTGCCAGGGCCTCGGCCATCTTTTTGGTTTTAGGCTCGTTAAAATCAAATTTGTCCAGGACTTTCAACTCGCCGTCGCCGGCCTTGGCGGAAAGGACGCATCTGATAGCCAGTCGGCGCATTTTCTTAGGAATATCCTGGCGGTAGTCCCTCGGGTGTGGCCCGAAGGTGATGCCGCCGCCGCGGCGCAGCGGCGATTTTCTGCTGCCGGCGCGGGCGTAACCGGTGCCCTTCTGGCGGTACAGCTTGCGGGTACTGCCGTGAACATCGCCACGGGTCTTTGTCGACGATGTGCCCTGCCGTGCATTAGCCTGCAGGCCCACCATTACCTGGTGTACCACGGCTTCGTTAAACGGCACGGCAAAGACCGCGTCGCTCACTTCAATCTGCCGGACTACCTCTCCGGAAAGGTTATAAACTTGAACCTGCACCTTACTTCTTCCCCCTCGTGGACTTTCGTATCAGTAATAAGCCGTTTACCATCCCGGGTACGGCGCCTTTAACCAGTAACAGGTTGCGGGCCGGGTCCGCCTCCAGCACCTCGAGGCTGATGGCGGTTACCCGCCGGCTCCCCATGTGACCGGCCATGCGCATTCCCTTGTAGACCCGGCCGGGTGTGGTGGTGGAGCCGATTGAGCCGGGAGCGCGGTGACGGTCGGACTGGCCGTGCGTCTTGGGGCCGCCTTTAAAGTGATGGCGTTTCACCGTGCCGGCAAAACCCTTGCCCTTGGAGGTGCCGGTAATATCGACCGTGTCTCCTGCTTTAAACAGGCTGACGTCAATCATTCGGCCGGCTTCAACCGCCTGGCTCTCATCCAGCCGGAATTCCCGCCGATACTTAACTTTCGTCGTTTCTTTTTCCTTGGCCTTTCCGCGCTTGCCGGACTTCGATTTCTTTACTTCCCCGAAGCCGAGTTGAGCGGCGCTGTACCCTTCTTTATCCACGGTTTTTACCTGCATGACAGTGCAGGGGCCGGCCTCGATGGCGGTTATCGCCTCGGCTTTGCCGCCCTCGCCATATACCTGGGTCATGCCCAGTTTCTTGCCTATAATTCCTTCAGTCATAATTTCACCAGTCTTACAGCTTGATATCTATTTCCACTCCCGAGGGCAGGTTCAGCTTGGTCAGGGCATCAATCGTCTTGGAGGTCGTCTCGATGATATCGATGAGGCGCTTGTGGGTGCGAATCTCAAACTGCTCCTGCGAGTCTTTATCGATAAAAGGAGAGCGGATAACGCTGAATTTCTGGATGCGCGTCGGCAGCGGTACCGGCCCGACGGCCACAGCCCCGGTGCTTTCCACCGCCTCCAGAATCTGCCGTGCTGACTGGTCGACAACCTTGTGGTCGAACCCCTTTAGTCTGATGCGGATTTTCTGTTTAGCCATATTTCCTGCCTACAGCTTTTTCTATAATCTCGTCTTTAACTTCTGACGGTACCTGCTCGTAGCTATGGAACTCCAGGGAGTGCGTCGCCCGACCCTGGGTCAGCGACCGCAGCCCGGTGGCGTAGCCGAAAGATTCGGCCATGGGTATCAGGCAGTGGATGATATACATTTCACCTTGCGTGTCTACCTTACTGATATGGCCCCTCTTGGAGTTGAGGTCGCCGATGATATCGCCGAGAAACTGCTCCGGCGCCACGACTTCCAGCCTCATAATGGGCTCAAGAAGAATAGGCTTTGCCTTCTTGACGCCTTCTCTCAGCGCTATCGAGCCGGCCATCTTGAAGGCCAGTTCCGAGGAATCAACCTCGTGATAGCTGCCGTCGTAGAGGGTGGCCTTGATATCGACCATCGGGTAGCCGGCCAGAACGCCGGTCTCCATGGCTTCTTTAATGCCGGCCTGTACCGGCGGGATGTATTGCCTGGGTATGGTGCCGCCCTTGATGGCTTCGACGAACTCGAAACCTTTGCCGCGTTCCTGGGGCTCAACTTCGATATTGACATGACCGTACTGGCCGTGGCCGCCGCTCTGCCTGACGAACTTGCCCTCCACTTTCACCGGTACGGTAATCGTCTCTTTATAGGCGACGCGCGGGCGGCCTACTTTGACGCCCACCCTGAATTCGCTGATGAGTCGGCTGACGATTACTTCCAGGTGGAGCTCGCCCATACCCGAGATAATAGTCTGCCCGGTTTCCTCGTTATAGGACACCTTGAAAGTGGGGTCTTCTTCGGTCAATTTCTGCAGGGCGTCGCCCAGCTTGTCCTGGTCGGCCCTGGTCTTGGGCTCGATGGCGACGGATATCACCGGCTCGGGGAATTTTATCGACTCCAGAATTATCGCTTTGGAGGAGTCGCAGAGGGTATCGCCGGTAAAAGTGTTTTTCAGGCCCAGCGTGGCGACAATCGCTCCGGTATCGGCCACGTCCACGTCCTCGCGGCGGTTGGCGTGCATCAGCAAAAGACGGCCGATTCGTTCCGACCGTCCCCTGGTGGGGTTAGAAATCTGCGCCCCCACCTTGACTTTACCCGAATAGACCCTGAAATAGACCAGACGGCCTACGAACGGGTCTGTGACGACTTTAAATGCCAGCGCGGAAAACGGGGCGTTGTCGCTGGCCTCACGGGTGGTCTTCTCACCGGTCCTGGTATCTATGCCGTCCACCGGAGGTACTTCCAGTGGGGAGGGCAGGTAATCGACGATGGCATCGAGCATTGGCTGAATGCCCATGTTCTTCAGGGCGCTGCCGCAAATAACGGGTACGCCTTTATTTTTCAGGGTTATTCGTCTCAGAGCTTGCTTTAATTCATCGGGCTCGATTTCATCGCCCTCGATGTAGGCTATCATCATTAAGTCATCATGTTCGGCCAGTTTGGCTATCAGTGCCTGACGGTGTTCGGCAATCCTGCCTTTTTCCTGGTCCGGTATGGGTATCTCTTCCGGCCCGCTGTCGGGGTCGTTGTTGAAGCGCCAGGCCTTGTTTCCGACCAAGTCGATAACGTCCAGGAAAGTGTCCTCGGCGTTTAAGGGAAGCTGTATCGGCAGAGGCGTCGCCCCCAGCCGCGTTTCAATCATGGAGAGCGTGCGGTTGAAGTTGGCGCCGATTCTGTCCATCTTGTTGATGTAGCAGATTCTGGGCACCTTGTATTTGTCCGCCTGCCGCCAGACCGTCTCCGACTGCGCCTCGACACCGGCCACGGCGTCGAAGACGACTACCCCGCCGTCGAGCACCCTGAGGCTGCGTTCTACCTCGGCGGTGAAGTCAACGTGTCCCGGCGTATCGATGATATTGATGCGGTGCTCGCGCCAGTAACAGGTCGTTGCCGCCGCCGTGATGGTGATACCGCGTTCCCTCTCCTGCTCCATCCAGTCCATGACGGTGGTGCCTTCGTGCACCTCGCCTATTTTATAAGTCCGCCCCGTATAATAGAGTATCCTCTCGGTGACGGTGGTCTTACCGGCATCAATGTGGGCGATAATGCCTATGTTTCGGATGTCCTCGAGTGGGAAATCCCTGGGCACTTTCTTCTCCCCCGCCGTTGCTGGCTTTTTTACTTTAACACTGCTATTTATCAAAAATCCCCTTACCATCTATAGTGAGCAAAGGCCCGGTTGGCCTCGGCCATTCTATGTGTATCTTCGCGTTTTTTAATCGTTGTTCCCTGCCCCTGGAAGGCTTCGGAAAGCTCTTCAGCCAGTTTCTCCATCATCGCCTTGCCTTTACGGGCCCGGGCGGAGCTTACCAGCCACGTCAGGGCCAGGAAGAGTCCGCGGTCGGGTTGGACTTCCACCGGTACCTGATAGGTAGCGCCGCCGACACGCCTGGGCTTGACCTGAAGGAGCGGCGTGGCGTTTCTCACCGCCTGTTCCAGCGCCGCCACCGGGTCTTTGGAGACGTGCTGTCCCAGCTTATCAAGAGCGCCGTAAACTATTTTCTCGGCCGTTCTTTTCTTCCCGCGTTGCATGACTTTCGCAATCAACCTGGATACGGTCGTGCTGCGATATTTAGCATCGGGACTTATTTCTCTTTTTACTGCTTGTGCTCTTCTCGGCATGATATTCCCTCGGACTAAGTAATCTCGGCCTTTCCTTTAACTCTCTTGGCCCCATACTTGCTGCGGCCCTGCTTGCGATTGGCGACTCCGCTGGTATCCAGCGCCCCCCTGATGATGTGATAGCGTACGCCGGGCAAATCCTTGACGCGGCCGCCGCGAATCAGCACCACCGAGTGCTCCTGCAATTCATGTCCTTCACCGGGTATATAGGCGGTTACTTCCATGTGGTTGGTCAGCCGCACCCTGGCTATCTTGCGCAGGGCCGAATTGGGCTTCTTGGGGGTCGTCGTCTTTACCTGTATGCAGACACCTCGTTTCTGCGGGCAACTTTTACCCAACTGCACCCTGTTTTTCAGGGCGTTGTAAGCGTACCCCAGTGCCGGTGTCTTGTCCTTCTTGGCGGCCTTATGGCGACCCTTGCGAACCAGCTGATTTATTGTTGGCATTATCTCTTTCCTATCCCCCTACAATTACAATGGATGAGCCGTAGCCCATCCATTCTAGAATTCTAGTGATAGACCGAGGTATTATTGCTCCGCCTATCCACTATTACTGAATTCTGAGCACTAAGTAATAAATTTAACACAAGTCGGTACCCTATGTCAACATTTTTACAAAGGAATCCGTGAATAAATTAGTCTTGATTCTATATATGGATAAAGTACTATATATAAACATATATAATTCGTGCGCCGGTGTTATTGCATACTGGGATAAGTAGAGGTAAAATGACATAAATGAAAAAAATTAAATTGGAACTCGGCAGCTACGGCTACGAGGTACGCGTCGGGACGGGATTGCTGGCGCGGGTAGGGCTCTGGCTGAAAGAGAGGGGTTATTCCGGCAAAGCAGTAATTATCACCGATACCACCGTTGAAGGTCTTTACGCCGAAGTCCTCGAGAGGGGTCTGGCCAATGCCGGCTTCGATGTGACCATCCTGGAGGTGCCGTCAGGCGAAGAACAGAAGTCTCTGGAAACCGCCGGCAGGCTATATGGCGACCTTACCGACGCTTTCACGGAAAGGACGACGCCCGTTCTGGCCCTGGGGGGTGGGGTGATTGGTGACCTGGCCGGTTTTGTGGCGGCGACTTATATGCGGGGGGTGCCGCTGATACAGGTGCCGACCACCCTGCTGGCACAGGTCGATAGCAGCATCGGCGGCAAGACGGCCGTCGACCAGGGGCAGTTGAAGAACATCATCGGCGTATTCTATCAGCCGAGAATGGTCGTGGCCGATATCGATACACTGAAGACCCTCCCGGAAATCGAACTGGCCAACGGAATGGCCGAGATCATCAAGAGCGCCGCTATCAGGAACAGGCACCTTTTTGATTTCCTTGACATTAACATGAACAAAGTCATAGAGCTTCACCCTTCGGTGTTGGAGACTATCGTCCTGGAGACGGCCAGGATTAAGGCCGAAATAATCGAGAAAGACGAAAAAGAGGCAGGCTTGCGAGGCATCCTGAACTACGGCCATACCATCGGCCACGCCATCGAGGCCGTCTCCGATTTCCGGCTCAAGCATGGCCAGGCTGTGGCTATCGGCATGATGGCGGCAGCTAAGATATCCAGCCGGATGGGGATACTCGACGAAAGTGAAGTCGTTAAGCTGGAGAGAATTATCAAGAAAGCCGGACTGCCCGCGGAAATGCCGGATATCGATAAAGAAGCGGTCATGCGGGCCATGCAACACGACAAGAAGGTATTGCAGGACAGGGTAAGGTTCGTCCTGCTTAAGTCAATCGGGGATGCCTTTATCAGTGACGAAGTTGACCCGGCTCTGGTAGAGGAGGTGCTGGTTGGCTGGGGATAAACCTGAAATATGCGCCGCCGTCGTTAATAGTGACATGGAAGCCGTAAAAAAGGTTGAGCCGCTGGTCGATCTTTACGAGTTACGCATCGACCTTGTCGGCGGCGGCTGGCGGGAGGTGGCCAGGCATCTGGGAAAACCGTGGGTAGCCTGCAACCGGAGGGCTGAAGAGGGCGGCGGCTGGGGGGGCAGCGAGTCGGAGAGAATGGCAGAACTCTTGAGCGCCGTCGAGCTTGGGGCAAGCATCATCGATGTCGAACTCGGCACGATGGGAGTGGCTTCGGTAGTCGGGAAGATAAAAGGAAAGGCCGAATGTTTGGTTTCATATCATAATCTGAAAGAAACGCCCTCTCTGGGGGAAATGCGGGGGATTATTCAGAGACAGATAGCTGCTGGCGCGGATATCTGCAAGGTGGTTACCACCGCCCGCAGTTTTTCGGACAATATTGCTGTCCTGCAACTGATAAGAGATTTCCCGGAGATTAAAGTAATCTCCTTCGCCATGGGTGACCCGGGGAAAATCTCCCGGGTGCTCTGCCCGCTGGTAGGTGGTTATTTCACCTACGCTTCGGTTGAGGAAGGCAGCGAATCCGCCGCCGGGCAGGTAACGGTAGGGGACTTGAGGAAGATTTACGGGGTACTAGGAGATGCCTGACAAACAGATTTCCGGTAAAACCAAAATATGCGCGTTAATCGGCGACCCCGTCGAGCATACCATGTCGCCGGTGATGCACAACGCCGCTTATAAAAAGCTGGGGCTGGATTATATCTACATTCCGTTCCGGGTAGCCCCGGAGCAACTGGCAGCGGCCGTCGATGGCCTGCGGGCCCTGAACGTGAAGGGCTTTAACGTCACCATACCCCACAAGGTATCGATTATTCCCATGCTGGACGGACTCGACCCCCTGGCCGAGAAGATTGGCGCCGTCAATACCGTGGTGAATAACGACGGCGAACTGAGGGGTTACAATACCGATGCCGAAGGATTTCTCCGGGCGTTGCTGGAGCGTGGGGTTGACCCGGGGGGTAAGAACGTCGTCGTTCTGGGCGCCGGCGGCGCCTCGCGGGCCATTACTTATGTCCTTGCGGAAAAAAACGCCGCCCTGACTATTCTTAACCGGCAGCTTGAGCTGGACTGGGCGGAAGACATCGCCGAGCTTATTAGAGAAGACTTCGGCAAGGTAGTGCGGGTACTGGAGCTCTGTGAAGAGTATCTGGCCGAAGCGCTGGAAAAGGCGGATATTCTCGTTAACGCCACCAGCGTTGGCATGAGCCCTGCCGTCGATGAGAGTCCGGTCCCCGCCGGGTTGCTTAAAGATAGCCTTATCGTTTTTGATGTCGTCTATAATCCCATGATGACAAGGTTGCTCAGGGAAGCTAGGGAGGCCGGTGCCCGGACCATAGGCGGGATTGACATGCTCGCCTGGCAGGGAGCCCTGGCTTTCGAGAAGTGGACCGGGCAGGCAGCCCCGCTCGATTTGATGCGGAAAGAAGCTATGAAAATGCTGGAGAGGCGTGAAGACTAGCATCGCCTTGATAGGTTTTATGGGGATGGGGAAAACGGTGGTGGGCAAACTCCTGGCCGAAAAACTGGGCAAGGAGTTTATTGAACTGGATGCTATAATTGAGAAGAAAGCCGGGAGGTCCATCCCCGAGATATTCCGGAAGGATGGCGAAATCGGTTTTCGGGAGCTTGAAATTGCCGTTACCAAAGATGTCGCAAAAGAAATGAACGCTGTTATAGCTTGCGGTGGTGGTATCGTTCTTAATACAATAAACATTGACCGGCTCAGGAAGGAGTGTATTATCATCTGCCTGGCGGCATCGCCGCAGGTAATTATAAAACGTACATCGGGTGATACGGGTGAGAGACCGTTGCTGGCCGTACCGGACCGGGCGCGGCAAATCAAAGAGCTTCTGAAATTCCGTAAACCCTTTTATGAAAGGTCGGCCGATATTACGATAAACACTTCCAGGATAAGTGCCGAATCGGTAGTCGAGAGTGTTATGGAGAAATTGGAAGATTATGAAAGTCAGCATTAAGAAAAGCGAGCTAAAAGGGGAAGTCAGAGTCCCTGCATCCAAGAGCATGACTATCAGGGCGCTGATGTGCGCCTCCCTGAGCCGGGGGAACAGCGAGATAGTAAATCCGCTGGTCAGCGAAGATACCAATGCCGCTGCCGACGTACTGAGTAAAATCGGCGTCAGTATCGTGAAAGAAAACAATTTATGGAAGGTCACCGGGGGGTCTCTCCGGGTGCCGCCTGATGAGCTGTTCTGCGGCGAATCGGCGACTACCCTGAGGTTTATGACGGCCCTGTGTTCGCTTATTCCCGGCAAGCATACGTTGGTCGGCGGCCCCTCTCTTTCTAAAAGACCGGTAAAGTCTCTTGTCGAGGCGCTGAGAAAGCTGGGGATAAAAGGTACTATAGAAGGCAAAACAACGCCCCCGGTAACTATCGAAGGCGGCACCCTGAAGGGAGGCCCGACCGAGCTGCCGGGCAATATAAGTTCGCAGTTTATATCGGCCTTGCTCCTCATTGCTCCCTTTGCCAAGAAGGAAGTGAGCATCAGGCTGACGACTCCCATGACGTCGAAACCTTATGTCCTGATGACCCTCTGGTGCATGAAGAAGTTCGGCATAAATGTCCGTACCGAGTGGGACAGATTCGTCATCCGTCGCCAGGCGTATAAACCGACCCGGCTGAAAATTGAAGGCGACTGGTCATCCGCTTCGTATTTCCTGGCGCTGGGGGCCGTTTCCCAGGGGATAACCGTGGAAAACCTGAGCACGGCCAGCCTTCAGGGCGACCGGATGATGCTGGATTTCCTCCGTAACACGGGTGCTACGGTCAGAGTCGCCGGGGATTCCGTCACCGTGAGTGAGGGTGGTCTGCGGGCCATGCATGCCGACCTTTCCGACTGTATTGACCTCTTTCCGACCATGGCGGTGCTGGCTGCTCTGGCCGAAGGTACCAGTGTGTTTATCGGCATAGAACGGGCCCGTATTAAAGAGTCGAACCGGGTGGCTGCCGTTAAAGAGGGCCTGGAGAAGCTGGGTGTTAAGGTAACCGAGGGTCAGGACAGTTTTACCATTATCGGCCTGAAGACACCGAAGCCTACCGAGGAGGGCATGGAAGAAGAAGAGGCCGAAGATGAAGAAACCGGCAAGGAGAAAGCCGGGGACAAGGCCGAAGAGGAGCCGGAGCCCGTTATTATTGATAGTCACAGCGACCACCGGATTGCCATGGCTTTCGGTGTGCTCGGTGCGGCCGTCGGCGGCATTATCGTCGACGGGGCCGAATGTGTTGCCAAGACGTTCCCGAATTTCTGGGAAGTCCTGAAAAGCGTTGGTGTTGAGCTGGAGATAGATGCAAAATAGTATCGGCAGGTTATTCACCGTAACCAGCTTCGGCGAAAGTCACGGTAAATGCGTGGGAGTCGTCGTTGATGGTTGTCCCGCCGGTCTACCCCTCGCCGGGTCGGATATACAGAAAGAGGTGGACAAACGACGGGCCGGCGAGGGTACCGCATCGACCGCCCGGCGGGAGAAGGATAGGGTCGAGATTCTGGCCGGGGTCAGCGGCGGCTTCACCACCGGCGCGCCCCTCTGCCTGCTGATAACGAACGAGGATATTAACGATGCCGATTACGAAAGCATCAGGTTCAAGCTGCGGCCGGGCCATGCCGACTACACCGCCTATGTGAAATACGGCGGTTTTAACGATTGGCGGGGCGGTGGCAGGTTTTCCGGCAGAATTACCGCCGCTTTCGTCATGGCGGGTGCCGTTGCCGGGAAGCTTCTTGACCTGATTGGCGTTGAAATAATCGCGCACACGGTGGAAATCGGCGGCATAGCGGCGAAGGCCGTGGAATTCGATGAAATAAAGAAAAAGGCC
>DATLAD010000255.1:0-3182 GCA_035527575.1 Dehalococcoidales bacterium | reverse complement strand
TACGCCCGGGTGGATATGCGTATGGACAGGGAAGGGCGGTTGAACGTTATCGAGGTAAACCCCAACCCAGATATATCCCCTGACGCCGGCGCTGCCCGCCAGGCAGCCGCCGCCGGAATGGATTACACATGCTTTATCGAGAAGATTGTACGAATTGCGCTGGAGAAGGAAGAACATGGCTATCAAGATTCGTCATTTACAGGAAAAAGACAAGCCGGCTATAATGAAAATACTGCGACATACGCCCGAGTTCAAGCCGTCTGAGGTGGCGGTTGCCGAGGAAGTCATTGACGGCTGCCTGAAAGACCCCGTGAATTCGGGATATTATACCCTGGTTGCAGAGGATGGCTCTGGGATACTGGGCTATATTTCCTACGGGCCTACCCCGCTGACCGAAGGCACCTGGGACCTGTACTGGGAGGCAGTTGCTCAGGCAAGCCGGGGGCAGGGCATCGGCAGTGCCCTCATGCGGGCGGCAGAGGAGGAAACCAGGAAAGCTGAGGGGAGACTGGCTCTTATCGAAACATCCTCTACGCCGGCCTATGAAAAGACAAGGCGTTTTCATTTCACGCAGGGATACGAGGTGATTGCCCGCATCCCCGACTTCTATTTTCCCGGAGATGACAAGATAATCCTACAAAAGCGTCTGAGATAGAATTCAACAGGAATTGCTTTTAGGAAAGACCGCGTCATGGCTGAATATCTGCAATATTTCGTGCTTACCTTCGTCCCCCTGTTCATTGTTATCGACGCCTTCGGCAATCTGCCGTTCGTCATCTCGATGGGTGAGGATATGAATAAGCAGGAACGTCGCAAGATGGTTCATATCGCCATCATTACAGCTACGGCGGTTGGCCTGGTATTTCTCTTCTTTGGCCAGTTTATCCTGAATGTGATGGGTATCTCCGTCGGAGCATTTGCCATTGCCGGCGGGATTATCCTACTGGTGTTGTCGGTAAAGCACATGTCAACAGGTCACATGGTCACCGCTGTAAAAGAGGAGATGGTAGCTGCTGTACCCATCGGCACGCCGCTAACGGTGGGCCCAGCGACCATAACCACCCTGCTGCTCTTGGCGACGCAATTCCCCCTTTACATGGTGCTGATATCCTTTGCGCTTAATATGCTGATTACCTGGGGTATGTTCATGTTAAGCGGCTATATCATGAAGTTCATGGGGCAGGGTGGCCTGCGGGCAGTCTCAAGAGTCTTCAGTTTGCTGCTGGCGGCCATCGCCGTAAGTATGATTATCCACGGTCTTGATTCTATCGGTATTGTCAGTATTACCGGCTAGAACTTGCGCCGTAGTGATGAGAGGAATTCTTATGTTTCGTATTCGCTGTGTTTATGATGATATAACCCCGGCCAATCAGGATGCCATAGCTCAGGTACAGGATATCCTGCGGTCCCAGTTTCCATCTTTATCTAAAAAAGAAATAAATAAACTACCGGAACAGCTTCGTAATCCCTTTAAATACCGCTTCCGCTCGATACTCTTCATCGCTGAGGGCATAAAAGGACGCGTCGATGGCTTTGCCCTCCTGTTTCATGAGCCGGCTCTGAAATTCTGCTATCTGGACTATATCTCCGCTGCTGAACGAAAGACGGGCGGTGGCATTGGAGGGGCTCTATACGAAAGGGTACGAGAGGAAGCGCTTGACCTGAATACTCTTGGTCTTTTCTTTGAGTGCCTCCCCGACGACCCTGCGTTAAGCCGCAACCCTGAAATCAGGAAGCAGAACGCGGCGCGCCTGCGCTTCTACGAAAGGTACGGTGCGCGCCCCATCATCAATACTGCATATGAAACACCCCTAAAGCAAGGAGACGATAACCCCCCGTACCTGGTCTACGACGATTTGGGACAGGATATTGAGTTGCTGCGTGAAAGCGCCCGAGCGATCGTCCGGGCCATTCTGGAGCGTAAATATAAAGGTGTATGTCCTCCTGACTATGTGGAAATGGTAGTTGATTCTTTCCAGGATGACCCGATACGTCTGAGAAAACCGAGGTATGTGAAAAAGCCTCCCGTCCCGATTAAGCACACTACACCGGCAGACAAGCGCATCATGCTGGTCGTTAATGACCGTCACTGGGTTCACCATGTAGAAGAACGCGGTTACGTTGAATCTCCGGTGAGAATAGACGTCATTCTGGAGGAGCTTGGCAAGACTACCCTGTTTCAGAGAGTGCCGCCACGTCACTATTCGGAGAAACACATCAGGGCAGTCCATGACCACGGATTTGTCGATTATCTTTGGAAGGTATGTACCAAACTTGACACGGGTACGGCAATATATCCCTACGTTTTCCCGGTACGCAACCGGACACGCCCCCCAAAGGACCTGCCGATACGTGCTGGTTATTACTGTATTGACACCTTTACGCCACTGACTGGTAATGCCTACCTGGCAGCTAAAAGAGCGGTGGACTGTGCTCTGACGGCAGCTAAAAAGCTACTGGAAGGCTACCGCTTGGCCTATGCTCTGGTACGTCCCCCAGGCCATCATGCCGAACCCGCCACCTTCGGAGGCTTCTGCTATTTCAATTCGGCAGCGGTGGCAGCTCAGTTTCTCAGCACGTATGGTAAGATCGCTATCCTTGATGTTGACTATCATCACGGCAACGGCCAGCAGGAGATATTCTACGACCGCCCCGATGTTCTGACCATATCAATTCACGGTCACCCCAGTTTCACCTACCCATATTTCAGCGGCTTTGTCAGTGAGAAGGGGAGAGGCCCCGGTAAGAATTATAATATCAATATTCCCCTGCCGGAAGATATTGACGGTGAGTATTACCGGCGTGTTCTCCGGGGTGCATTAAGCCGGGTACGCCGCTTCAAACCCAGGTTCCTTATTGTGGCGCTGGGGTTGGACACAGCCAAGGAAGACCCAACCGGCAGCTGGAGCCTGGAAGCCGAGGACTTTGAAGCCATCGGGCAAATGATTGGCTCGCTTCGTTTGCCGACGCTGGTTGTCCAGGAAGGCGGCTATGATACGAGGGTGCTCGGCATCAACGCCCGTCATTTTCTTACCGGGTTATGGTTTGGAGCCTATTCGCCATAGACTGTATGTGCTGGTTATTAATCGGAGTTAATGAGTGGACAGCACCCGAGGCCGTGGCAATTATGTAAATCGCCAGGTCAACCGACACCCTGATTTTAACTTTTATGAGGGTGTGTT
>DATLAD010000254.1:0-2114 GCA_035527575.1 Dehalococcoidales bacterium | reverse complement strand
TCTTCATAATCAGGGTATTGGCATCCTGCAGGAAGGCATGCTTCCCGCCGGCGTACATCCAGAGGGCGACGTTGCGGCAGGCGTCGTTGGGGGCATTGTTGCAGACCACCGCCGCCACCTCCCGGACGCTATCGCCGCGGCCGGACTCCCGGGCAAGCTCCTCAATCTTATCGTGAATGGCCTTAGCCGTGTCGATATCCCGCTTTATCTCCTCGACCGAACGAAGCTGGAATTTAGCGCCTTTGTAGATGGGGCAGAATTTGCAGCGGTTCCACGGGCAGTTCCTGGTGACGCGGATAAGGAGGGAATAGGCCTCACTCGGGGGGCGGATGGGCCCCAGCTCGTAGGACTCACTCAGGGAACCCGTCATAGCCATGCGAAAACATTGCTCCTGATAAAATCGAAGTTGGCAGCGACCTTTTCTTCGCCGTATACAATACCCATGTGACCGGGCAGCAGATACTCGATGTCGAGCCTGGACAGCGCCTCGATAGATTTTTTAAGCTCGTCACCGTTGCCGCCGGGAAGATCTACCCGACCGGTGTTCATCTCAAAGAGAACGTCGCCGCAAACCAGCACTCTATCCTGCCGGTGATAAAAGCAGACGCAGTCCAGCGAATGCCCCGGAGATTCAATCATTTCCAGCTCCACGCCGCCAATATTGAGAAGACTTTCATCCAGCAGGTAATCCTCGGTGAACTCCCCCGGTTCTATCCCGAAGAGCCGGGCGCCGTCGATAACCACCAGCTGATAGTTTTTCTTCTGGACGGGATGAAGTGCAATTTTAGCCCCGGACAGCTCTTTAAAGGCTTCATTGGCGCCGCAGTGGTCGATATGCAGGTGAGTGTTAACGATAACGCCGATGTCCGCGGGGTCGATGCCGTCCTCATGCATACCGCCGACCCGCGCCGTCAGAAACTGCGTATTACCGGGGTCGATAATAATGCCGGGACTGCCCGTGATAACATAGGTATTGCAGTCCAGCATGCCCTGTTCCGGGTAAAAATATAGATTATTTGTCAGTTTCATGCTATATTATCTCCAAACGAATAGAATAAGGCATCCGATATAATTATATACTATCGAAGCTATACGATAAACCGATAAGGAGGTTACCTGATGGGAACGATAGCAGCGATACTGGGCGGCATCGGCGGACTCTGCGCCGTGCTGGGCATTGTCACCGCTCTGGAGGTGATGCCCGACATCGGCGAACAATTCACCTGGATGTTCTGGTTCGTACTGTCGGCGATTCTGCTTCTGGCTACCATCGCCCTGACGACGGGACGCGGCCAGGGTGCCGATTAACAAACCTGTAATACCATTATTAAGAAACAAGTCAGTAATTTGACCGCAAACAGTCATAATAAAAGCAACTGGCTGCAGGTAAGAGTTACTCCCAATGCCAGCCGTAACGAGATAACCGGTTTTATCGACGGGGTGCTGCAGGTGAAAATAGCCGCACCGCCGGTGAAAGGTAAAGCCAACAATGAGCTTACCGCTTTCCTCAGCCGGGCACTGGGAGTTAAAAAGTCCTTTTTATCTATCGTCAAAGGCCAGACCAGCCGCAACAAGGTTATCGCCATTGAAGGCATGAGCCATAATGACATTATCCGGCGACTGATAGCTTAGATTCCATTCGATTCCGCGAAAAAAGAGAGGGGGCTAAGCCCCCTCTCCGATTTTCACAGGTTTCCGCTTTTTAGCTTTTCGCCTTCTTCCTCTTGCGCCACCAGGCGAAGTAGAGGATAACGCCGATAACTATCCAGACCGGGCTGAAAATACCCAGCCAGATAACGATATTGGCCAGGACACGGCCAAAGCCGACCAGTCCATTCCAGGCTCCGCTGCCAATGTTGCCGGCGCTCCAGCCGGGAAGAACCGTAATATAATCGGCCCTTTCGTAGGGAGCCTTATTGCCGCGGTCGTCGGTCACCTTTAGCTTGACAGTATAGGTGCCGTCGGACTTATAGGCGTGAGTCGGCACTTCTTCCGTGCTGGTAGTACCGTCGCCGAAGTCCCACTCATAGCTGTAAGGGGCGAAGCCGCCGGAGACATCGGGGTAAAACTGGATTTTCACCCCTTCTTTCACGTTTCTCGTGCTGGCATTAAAC
>DATLAD010000253.1:0-4666 GCA_035527575.1 Dehalococcoidales bacterium | reverse complement strand
ACATATATACCTTTTAGCCTTAAAATTAGCACCGGTTTGGTGAAATAAAGGGTAAAAACAGGGTCTTTAACACCAGAACGTTATACCAGCGGACGGGGAGACCGAGCAGGGTCGACTGTTTGCAATTTGCAACCCACACTTACTATCCGCCTTGCTGGTAGTGCTCGCATGTAACACTGCTACGGTTAACGTGCCTCCAACCTGAATAGTATTTGATCTATAAACGCTATATTCCATTCCAGTCTTCCGGGAATACCATTTTACTGGCCATGAATCGGATTTGCCAATACAGTAGAAAACCCATTAGAAAACCGTTCCTTTATTTTATCCCTGCTATTACCTGCAGAATTTGTATGTTATACTTAAATAATTTTATTAATGAGGAGGAGGAATATGCCGCTTGTAATAATATATGCGGACGAAGGTAGAACCATTGACCAGAAAAGAGGGCTTGTAAAAGACATCTCTGATGCAGTATGTAAAAATTTTTCGGTTGGCCCTGAGGCTGTAAGTATCCTGATACGTGAGGGAAAGAAGGAAAACCGCGCTAAGGCAGGCAAATTGGCTATAGATTCTTAGTTTTCATTTTCCTCTGATTCTACTGCCGCCTCTCTAATCTACCAACATTTAATATTCAACGGTGATTCTGTCGACTAAAAATTCAAAGGGGAGCAGTACTGCTCCCCTTCTTTAGTTTGAAGTCCTATGTGCTATTTCATCAGTCCCTTCAGCCCCAGCCTGGTCAGACAGGCCTCGGAAGGCTTACCCGTTTTGGGGTCCCACTCCATAGCTTCTCGGTATTCCCTGGTCAGGGTATCAATGTTTATTGTCACTCCTTCCAGGGGCCCGGAACTCTGAGGCGGTATCCCCGCCATTCTATCCGGCAGGCGAACATCCGAAGGCGCTATGCCCTCGCGGACGTTGAAGAGTTGTCGCAGAGTCTGGATTCTGGCCCCGGTTTTCAGGGCTTCACTCACCGACATATCCCATCCGGTCACCGCATTGATAAACTCCAATAGCGGATAGCAATCGGAGACCACCACCGGCATAAGGCACAACCCGGCACTGGCACCAACCTGCCAGTAATTGGTATTGGCAGCTGCGGCTGGTCCTTTACCTGTATACTGGTATTTCTCAAAGCCGGAAACCTGGAGCTCTTTGTATGGGCCGGCAGAAGCATTGACATCGCACCTTGTGTAAGGCGCCGCAGCGGTATGCCGGCCGGGAGTCGGGTCAGCAACAAACCCCGTGCCGCGTCCCGGGAAGAAAGTGGCATTATGCAGCCCCGGCTCCTGGCCGCCAATATGCATGGCGTACTTCTCTGCACCCTTGCCTATCTTTTTCGCTGCCACCATCACTCCATCAGCCAGCACATCACCGAAGCCCTCGCGACGTCCTATCTTTTCGGTCATGGCGACCATTGCTTCCGAGTTTCCCCAGGTCAAATCTATACCATCTGTTTCCGCCTTGGTGATGAGGCCATGCTCATAGCATTCCATGGCGAACGCGAGAACGGAACCCGCTGATATCGTATCCAGCCCACTGCGGTTGCACATGTCGTTCAATTTAAATATTGAGTCGAGATCATCGTTCAGGCACATGTTACCGAAGGCGGCTACCGTTTCATACTCCGGTTTGTGCGTCTCAGATACAGGATACTTCCCGGAAGGCACTGTGGTAATACCGCCACAGCGAATGGGGCAGCTGAAACAGCCGTATTTCTTTGTTTCATAAGCGATGACGTTATCACCGCCTATTTTTTCAACGGTAGGGAAGGATTCGGTGCCGGTAAGCTGCCAGTTTTTCACTGGACCGACCCCGGAGCCGACAACAGCCACGGTGCTGCCGCAGGTGCCGTATTTCATCAACGTCTGGATGAAGCCCACTTCCTTCATCTTCTGGGTGAACTCCTGGTTTAATTTCTTAACGCCGGCACTGTCGGCTACATTAATTTTGCCTTTGCCCCTTGCCACCACCGCCTTGAGCTTCTTGGAACCCATAACTGCACCCACTCCAGAGCGACCTGCATATCGTCCTTTATCATTGCAGATACCACTGATTAATGAGAGCTTTTCTGATGCCGGTCCAATACAGGCAACACGGACTTTAGGGTCCCCAATCTCTTTCGCCAGGGCTTCCTCTGTTTCAATGGTATCTTTCCCCCAGAGATGAGAGGCATCCTTTATCTCAATGCCGGCATCGGTAACCAGCAGGTACGATGGCCTGGGAGCTATCCCCGAGGCGAAAATGGCATCCAAGCCGGCGAACTTGAGCTCGGGGCCAAAGAAACCGCCCGAATTGGCGTCTCCCCAGCCTCCGGTCAGCGGCGATTTACATACCACTGCGTAGCGGCCGCCGGTTGGTACTGGTGTGCCAGTCAGCGGTCCGGTGACAAACCCCAGTATGTTATCCGGCCCCAGCGGATCAACCCATCCTTTTTGCATCTCGAACAGGATACGGGCACCCAGTCCATGTCCGCCGATAAAATCACAGGCGAGCTTTTCGTCCAGCTCCTGCTCCCTGATTTCACCGTTGGATAGATTAACGAAACCAATCTTTCCGACATAACCTCCGAACACTTGGCACCTCCTTTACTATACAACAATCGAATAATTTACTTTTGTAAGTGGTCTGAGTAACCATTTGTCTAAAGAGGGTAATTGACTACCAAATACCTCAATAATCCCTGGAAACAAGCTAATTTACCTCCTTTTACTTCATCATAATCGGGAGCAACATTGATATCGTGCATATTAACTATCAATTAGAATGGCGGGTATGGCAGCTTTGTGCGTATTCCTATCTGCCTTAAAGTTTCGTCTCTAAGTTTTCTCAATGTCGAACTCAACGCTTCACGCTCTTCATCGGTTACAACTTCCAGCACTTTTGGAATAGATTCGAAGCGCATTATTTTATGATAAGCTTCCCACCCTTTATCGGTCAATTCAAATTTTGAAGTCTTTCTACCGCTTTCGTTCACGGTAGATTTCTTAATAATACCCTTAGCTTCCATTCTATTTAAAGAAGCGGAGACAGTATGCGGTTCTAATAAAAGCCATTTGGCCATTCTGTACGCATTAGTATCCCCCTTAGTAGCTCCAAGAAGTCCAAATATACCAGCTTGACGAGGTGTCAAGCCGTATAACGATAGCTCCTTAGCTCTAAGTTTCAACAGAGCATTTCTAGTTTGCATTAGTAATCTCCAGAGAAGATAATCGCGGTCTTCAAATATATTATTCATGTAATAGCTCCTTGACCTGCCCCCCAAAAACTAGTCCAGTTACAATGTTAGTCTAAGGATTAGAAAGGGGGCACACATGGTAAGAAAAACTTACACTCCGGAACAGATCATCAACAAACTAAGAGAAGTAGAAATCCTCATCAGCCAGGGAGCCACCAGCGTAGAAGCCAGCAGGAAGATAGGAGTCACGGAGCAGACCTATTACCGCTGGCGACGAGAGTACGGTGGAATGAGGGTTGACCAGGCCAGGCGTCTCAAAGAACTTGAGAAAGAAAATACCCGTCTCAAGAAGCTCGTAGCAGAATTATCACTGGATATTTCCATTCTGAAGGAGGCTGCCCGGGGAAACTTCTGAGCCCGTCGAAGAGACGCAAGATGATCATGCATATATGTAACATCATTAAGGTTTCGGAAAGGCGGGCGTGCAAAGTACTAGGGCAATGCCGGGTGACTCAGCGATACGCCTCGTATGTTGCGGGCGAAGAAGAGAAGCTAGTAGCGCGTATAATTGAGCTGGCCACTCAGTATGGCAGATACGGGTATCGTAGGATCACAGCGTTATTAAAGCAGGAATACTGGCAGGTGAACCACAAGAGAGTAGAACAAATCTGGAGAAGAGAAGGCTTGAAGGTACCGCAAAGACAATCGAAACGGAGACGTCTATGGCTTAATGACGGGTCGTGTATCAGGCTGCGACCTGAGCATAAGGGCCATGTTTGGAGCTATGACTTCGTGGTAGCAAGGACAGCTGATGGCAGGCCATTTCGGATACTCGCGATCCTTGATGAATACACCAGGGAATGCCTGGCTATGAGGGTGGATCGTCACATTAGCTCACAGGATGTAACCGACCAACTGTATGAGTTGTTTCTCCTTCGGGGTGTTCCGGAGCATATCCGGTCAGACAACGGTCCTGAGTTTACGGCGAAGAGGGTTCGTGACTGGCTTGCCGGACTTGGGGTAAAGACCCTCTTCATCGAGCCGGGCAACCCATGGGAGAACGGATATATAGAGTCATTCAATGGCAAACTAAGAGATGAACTGCTCAACCGGGAGATATTTACCACATTGACTGAGGCTAAGATATTGATTGAGCAATGGCGGCGGGAGTACAATCAGATTCGGCCACATAGTGCTTTACGTTATAGACCACCAGCTCCTGAAGCTATAATGCCAGTAATTATGCCGATGGGGCTAACTTAGAAAGTGGTATAGTCTATGGGGGCAGGTCACCATCCTTTCCTTGTCTATAAAATCTCGCCTTTGTCTACAATACACGATTTATGTTACAGCGCTGTTAATTTCGACAATCGTAAATTAATAAAAGAAAACAATTATGTTGCAAATGCTTACAATCGGGCAAATAGTGAGGGCAAGATGTTTTGTTACCTACCTAACTCCTGTATTTTTTCTGGGTCAATGTGA
>DATLAD010000252.1:0-4078 GCA_035527575.1 Dehalococcoidales bacterium | reverse complement strand
CTTGAGACCGGGACGGTCAAGATGGGAGCCCGTCCCTATTTTAAACCGGCGCTTGATAGACATTCCAAGGAATTAACTGATAATATAAGGGCATACGTGGAGCGTAGGTAATGAATAAGGACTCCAATAGCATTGTAAAGGCTTTCCTGGATGGGGAAGAAAATTTGACCGATGTTGTCAGTACCCGCATTTATTGTCCACGTCTTATAGAGGGCGCCGTTCTTCCCGCTATTAGTTTCTTTATCCGTGGTGGTTCAAACAATCCTCATATCCCAGGATTAGTCGAGCCGAGTATTCAGTTCGATTGCTGGGCTTCAAGTCCCGAAGGTGCCCGCGCTGCTTATAATGCCCTCTATGATGTTCTCCAGGGTGTTCAGCGTGAAGTGGTAACTATCGACAGCACTGATTACATTATCTGGAGTGCTATTGAGGAGGTGCAGGGGCAGGATTTAGTGGACGTGGAAATACCGAAGTATTTTAGGGTATTGACTTTTTTTAAGTTTATAATTAAGGCTATCTAACGGAGGTACAAACTATGGCTGATGAAATCGAAGAAAAAACACCAGAAGTTGCCGAAGGGGCAGTTGAGCCAGTTAAGAAAAAACGGGCAAAGACATCTCCGGAAAAGCGCACAATGGCGAAGGGCGATGATCTGAGCAAATTAGGAGGTAGGTAATGGCTAAGACAATATCCAATGTATTGACCGGGGTTGCAACACTTGAGGTGGCTGCTCCTGCAGGTAACAGGGCTGAATGGTCCACGGAGCAATTCTTGACTGGCTCTCATTCTGTTAAGCTCTCGAAAATCTCAGGGGACTATGGAAGTACCAGTGTAAAAATGACGGCCTCCGGAGCTGCGGCAGCTTTGACGTTGCAGAATTTTGAAGACCAGGCCGGTGGTGCTCTCGAGTGGGGGTACATGAGCTGGCGCTCAGCGACCAATGCTTATTGGGCACAACTGGAATACCGCTTTAAAGACCCGACCACGGAGAGTTACGTCGATGTGACTATCCAGATTGATGTCATGGCCCTGGGTGGCGCTGCCTGGTTGGCGCAGAGTCTGACTGATGCGGATATGTGTGGTATCTACGGCTGGTCCGAGATGGACGGGGCATTTGCTGACTTCGCCATTGAGGCGATATCCGGTGTGGTTGCAAAGGTTGACGCCGCGGCCCCGCTGCAGGTGGTGGCCTCCGGTTCGGCTACCGACTGGACACTGGAACACGTTAAAGTCGAACTTTGGGAAACCGTTCCGCCTATGACCGGCGGGCATGTTGAGTTCATCGACGGTGTGTACCTGAATAGCGTCTTTTATAACTTCGAGCCTGGGGACGCGGAAACTGCAGGCATAGTCCTGTCAGCACCCTATACCGAGGTCGGCTATACCGAGGACGGCGTAACCATGACCTATACTGCCGACGAGGCGGATATCGACGTCGAGGAGGAGACGTTCTCGATCGACCGAGTTATCACCAAGGAAACTTGCGAGGTAACTTGTAACATGGCCGAGAGCTCGCTGTTTAACATCGACAAGGCCATGGCTGGCTCGTTGCTCTCTGGAAGTATCCTTAAACTCGGGGCCGGTACTAATAAAAAGATAACCCTGCAGATTCGTGGTACCAATCCTGCGGGTTATACCCGGGCTATCATGATTCCGTCCTGCACAGCCACCGGCGCCGTTGGGATGTCTTATCGAAAGGGAGAGAAGACCGTGGTACCCGTAACTTTCCAGGCGTTAAAGACTGCCGACCATCCCGCCGTCACTATTGTCGATAACGCTCTCTAGAAATAAAAAAGGAGAAATATCATGACTGAAAAAAGGACCGAGGAAGATAAACTTCTCCAGGCGCCACTCGTGATGACCTTTGGGGGCAAATCGTTTAACGTCGCCCCTTTGGTCATCAAGGAATCCCGGGCCTGGCGCCGGGAGGTCATCGACTTGCTGAAGGAGTTGCCTAAGTTTGCCGGGGCCACTACCGACGATGCTGACTTGTTCCAGAGTGCTTTAAATGGGCTTTTGGTAAATATGCCAGATAAAGTGATTGACCTCGTATTCTCTTATTGCAAAAGCCTGGACCGGGACGAAATCGAAAGCATGGCCACTGATGCTGAGGTGGCTGCTGCCTTCGATAAGATTGTAGCTGTGGCGTTCCCTTTAGTTTCCAGCATAGGGAAAGTGATGGGGAATCTCTCTCCCTAGGAGGGGTTTTTGAACTGGTATTGAGCGAATGGAAACTTACACCGGAATATATTTTAAATAACTGGACCGAAGAATTATTTAATCTAATGCTAGACAAATTCGTCGAAAGAAAAAAGACCGGGCGGGCTCCTCCTAAGCCTACACTAGAGCCGGAGTCGAAATTATTCAGGATGGCGGGCTCCCTCATTAAGGTGGTGAAGAAAGATGGCAGGAATTAAGATTGGCGATGCGCTGCTTAAGTTGGGAGTAGACCATGCTGATTTCGACCGTGGCATGGCCATGGTACAAAAAAATGTCATGGGCCATACCAAGGCTATTGGTTTGGGCATGGCCGCCATGGGTACAGCTATTATTGCCGGGTTAGGCCTGGCGGTGAAGAGCGCCGCGGACTTTGAGATGGCTATGCGCGAAGTTAATACCATGATGGGCTTATCGCAGGATGAGTTCGTTGCGTTTTCTGATGAGGTCCGGGTAATGTCCAAGGAGCTCGGGGTTAATGCTGTAAGTTCTGCCAAGGCTTTATATCAGGCTATCTCTGCCGGTATCCCAAAAGAGAATGCCATTGACTTTTTGAAGATAGCTACAAAGGCTGCTATTGCCGGTGTTACTGAGACCGAGGTTGCCGTGGATGGTTTGACTACGGTTATTAATGCGTTCAGGCTTCCTCTGAGTGACGCGCAAAAAGTCGCTGACATAATGTTCCAGACCGTGAAAAATGGTAAGACAACTTTTGAGGAACTCTCCGCTTCTATGTTCAATGTCGCTCCCCTGGCTTCCAGTGTCGGGTTAGGATTCGATGAGGTCATGGCCGCGACGGCTACGCTTACAAAGTCCGGTGTCCCCACGTCGATCGCAATGACTCAAATCCGGTCATCACTGGTTGCGCTAATGAAACCGACGGATGAGATGCAGGAATTGCTGTTTAAGACCGGTTATGCGACCGGAGAGGCGCTATTTGCTGCCGAGGGGTACATTGGCGGTCTTGATAAACTTGGAAAGGCCGCAGACGGGAATACTCAAGTGTTAACAAAGGCATTCGGTCGCATAGAAGGACTTAATGCCCTCCTGGGCTTGACCGGGGAGAATGCCGGTACTGCCGCAGACGACCTGGATGATATGGCTAAGTCCGCCGGAGCGGCGACGAAAGCCTACGAGGAAATGAACGAGTCATTTACCCGGCAGGTGGCATTGCTGAAAGAAACCGTTAATTCATGGGTGATTGAAGTCGGCAATATAATGATTCCCATTATTTACGATATTGTCAAAGAACTGGCGCCGCTTATTAAGCTGGTTACAAATTGGGGGGAAAGCAACAAGAGCCTGCTTAAGACGGCTATACCAGTGGTTGCTGTACTAGGAGGCTTGTTATTAGCTTTATCGCCTCTAGTGATAGCCCTGCCTGCTCTGGCGGCGGCTGGTACAGCCCTGGGGGTAGGATTATTACCTGTAATCGGAATAGTTGCTGCCCTGGGGGCCGGTTTTGTCGTGTTAGGATTCCAGGTCATTCAGTTTTTGAATAATTGGCAGCGGGACGGAGAAAAAATCATCTTTATCGGTAAAAATATATATTATCATACTAAAGTATGGTTGCACGACCTGGGCGAGCTCCTCAAAGAGTGGTCACCATGGGAGCTCTCAAAGAAAGGTTGGCAGGCGATGACTGATGGCGTGTCCGGAGTCCTGGACCATATATTCGGCCATTCGATTGTCAATGATTGGTGGGACGATTTCAAAGCGTGGCTGGCCCAGCTAGATATTGGCAAGGATGCCGTCCGGATATTCGGTGATTTCCGAGACGCGGCAAAGGCGGAACTAGAGAAAACACAGGCAGATATTCAAAGAGGTATTCGGAATGCAACTGTAGGCGTGTCAGGAGCTG
>DATLAD010000251.1:0-4730 GCA_035527575.1 Dehalococcoidales bacterium | reverse complement strand
GCCAAGTTTTCCGGCGGTATGAAGCGGCGCATCAATCTGGCCATCGCCCTCATGGGCAATCCCCTGCTTCTCTTCCTCGACGAGCCGACCGTAGGCATCGACCCGCAGTCGCGAAATCATATTTACGAGAACATACTGGGTCTTCAGAAAAAAGGTATGTCCATCCTCTACACCACTCATTACATGGAAGAAGCCGACCGCCTTTGCAACCGCGTGGCTATTATGGATGGCGGACAGATAATTACGCTGGATACGCCGTATAATCTCAAGTCGCAGATAGGGTCGCCGGAAGAGGTCACCCTGGAAGACGTTTTCCTGAAACTGACCGGCCGGAGCCTGCGGGATTAACCGGAACATGAAAAGAGCATTATTTATTACCCTGAACGAGATACGGCTGTATTTGCAGGATAAGGGTGATCTGGCTTTCGGCCTGCTCCTGCCTGTCGTTACCTTCGCCCTGATGTATGGCGCCTTCGGGGGGCACACTCTGTTCGAGGCTACCGCCCGCATCGTCAATGAAGACCGGGGCGCTTACTCCACACAATTGATAGAGCAACTGGATGCCGTCGAGGGTATTGATATTGAGCTATTAACGGCGGCGGATGCAGATGCCAGGCTGGAAAGGTCCGACCTTTTACTGGTACTGTACATACCCGCGGGCTTCTCGGATGAACTGGTGTCCGGCGGAAAAGCGGAGCTCATCTTTAAACAGAGGGGCAACGGCGGGCAGGAAGGTCAGATTCTCGCCAGCATTATCCGCGGTGTGGCCGGGGAGATGAACCAGGAATTCCAGGTGCATAACCAGGTGATAAGCAATCTGCGGGGAACGGGAATTCCTGAAGACCGCATCGATATTACCGTGCAGAGGCTCCTGGGACAGGAGCTTGAACAGCCGGTAGTGGGTGTTGTTGAAGAGGTGGTGGGCGGCAGCCCCGACTTCATCAACCTGTACCTGCCGGGCATCGTTACCATGTATGTCCTCTTCGCCCTGACAATAAACGCCAGGGCAATAGTTGAAGAGCGCAAGAGAGGGACACTGGAGCGTTTGCTCACCACCCGGCTCAGCGTGGGGGAGCTTTTCTTCGGCAAATTCATGGCCAGTGTCACCAGGGGCTTTGTGCAGACACTCATACTGCTGTGCTTGTCTTACGCTGTCTTTCAGCTCTTTACACCGCTATCTTTCTTAGCGGCGCTGGTTATTTGCCTTATTTTCGCGGCGGCGGCGTCCGCCCTGGGTATGATAATCGCCTCAATCGCCCGCAGCGAAGACGGGGCTGTCTGGATTGCCGTCGTCTTCACGATGATTATGGTCATGTTGGGCGGCACCTTCTTCCAGGTGTCCGAAGGCTCGATACTGGAAACTATCGGTAAATTTTCCATCAGCACCTATGCCAATGATGCCCTCAGGACGGTAGTTGCCGAGGGCGGCTCTCTGGGTGATACCGTCTGGAAGCTGGTGGTGCTGGCCGGAATCTGTGTCGTGGGACTGGGTATCAGCCGACTGATTTTCAAGGTTATACCGGGGGGTAAATAAGAAGCCATGAAGCACCTCGAGCATGTCTGGTTTATCGCCCTGAAAGACCTGAAAATCTTTGCTAAGGACCGTGCCTCCGTGTTCTTCTTCGTCATTTTCCCCTTCCTGTTTATCATTTTATTCAGCTTTCTCCTGAGTGGTGTCGGGAGTGAGGACGAGCGGCTGGAGCTGCACATGGTCACCCGCGAGGCGGCCGGCGGCCTGAGCTACCAGATAATCGGCGCGATGGAGACCATGGATGAGTCTCAGCTGGGTCCCGGCGCGCCGAAAATAGTCTGGGATAAGGACTACGATGAAGCCCGCCGGGCTGTCGAAGAAGGGAAGCTGGCCGGTTTTCTCACCTTTCCGGCTGATTTTACGCAGGCGTTGATGACGGGTACCGGCACGCGGCTTGAGGTATTTGCCAATGCCGGTAACGTTAATGCCCGGGCAGTCCTGAACGGCCTGGCCAGAGCTATATCTTCGCAGATAGGCACCCAGGAGGTAATCATCAATGCCAGCGTAGCTCTCATGGTCGAGGGCGGTGTCATTCCCGCTGACACCGCCAGCATCAATAAAGCTGTTCAGCAGATAATGAACGAGGTTTTTTCCGCAGGTGCCTCCGGGGCGGAGGCGTCCTACGTAACCTTCAGGACGGAGGAGGTGGGTGAAGTGGAGGCGGAAAACCCCGCCAACTACGTTATTCCCGGCTACCTTGTGATGTTTGTCTTTTTTGCCGCCGCCGTGACCGCGGAGACAATCGTCCGTGAGCGCCAGAACCATACCCTGGAGCGGCTGCTGGCCACTTCGGTAAGGAAGGAGTCCATTCTGGGGGGCATGTTTGCGGGTACGGCAATCCGGGGCCTGATACAGATAGCCATATTCTGGGTGGTGGGCATACTGGCATTTAATGTCGACCTGGGATTGTCACCGCTGGCGGTTATCATCCTCTCCATCCTGATGGTGATAATGTCTTCGGCCTTTGCCGTAATGCTGGCGACGCTGGCCAGGACACAGCGCAGCGCGGGCTCGCTGGCCACCATTACGGGGCTGTTGCTGGCACCGCTCGGCGGGTGCTGGTGGCCGCTTTTCCTCTACCCGGACTGGCTTCAGACTATCGCCAGGATAACTCCCCACGCCTGGGCGACCACCGGATTCAATAAGCTGATGGTCTTTGGCGCCGATTTCAGCGCGGCGGTGCCGAATATGCTGGCCCTCCTGGGCTTCGCCGTGGTCTTCGGGGCGATAGCCATCTGGCGGTTCCGCACCAGCGCCGTTTAAAGGAGAACTTAACGATGACGATGAAAATGCCGCTTGAGGAAGCCAGGCGTAAAGCCCTGGAGTATTTACACAAGGGCTACCACTGAGGGCCGTCCGTCCTGCAAGTTATGTGGGAAGCGTACGGACTGGAGAACGAGGACTTTCTCTGGGCCGGCACCGTTTTTCAAGGCGGCATCGCCGGTCAACAGCAGGCACCCTGCGGCGCGGTGTCCGCCGGGGCGGTAGCTCTGGGCCTGAGGCATCGCTGTCCTCCCGGTGATAAAGAGGAGGCCGACCGTGCCAGGAAGGCAGCCTACGGCGATGCCAGGGAACTGGTCGAGAGTTTCATCGAGAAATTCGGCGCCATCAGCTGTATCGAGCTTGTCGGTGTGGACTTCTCGGACGAGAAGGCAAGGGAGCGGGCCAGGGAGTTGAGAGTTTTTGAGAGCAAGTGCGAGAAATACGTTCAGTATGTCATCGAGAAGCTCTACGAACTCGAAGAGAAGCGAAGCGCTGACAAAACGCCGTAGCGGCAGGAGGAGTATATCCACATCACTTTAAGTTCAAAGTTATCAGCGTATTATTTGCCAGGAATTTATTTCCAGTAGACTGTAGTATTGCAACACTCCAGCCCGGATAGTTATTACTGTCTCGGTGCCGTCTTTAGCTTCAGCCGTGATGGAATAAGGCTGGACGTCGCCGATCCAGACAGTACCGATATCGTCACGCTGCGTCTTTATCACACCAATACCTTCCTCATCCTCCATACCTTCCGGACCGTTGAGCTGGAACCTATGGTACACGGTCTCGTCTGGATTAATCATGGACGAGGCGCCTTCCCACACGAGAGCTATACCGCTTTCCGACGCGCCCATCTTCTCGGGTTCAAAATCCAGAATCTCGCTATCTGTGGAGTAGGGTTCATAATCCAAGTTGGGTGGGAAGTCTATAAGTATCTTGAGTACCCTTATGTTGCCGCTGCCGTTGTTGCTCACTGCCAACGTGTAATCATAGATACCGGCATTGTAAGTAAGATTTGCCGTGGTTGAGATCCATTCAGAATGATGTCCGGAGTCAACTATTTCACCCCAGATGGTATCAACTGTATCGATATTGATATCAACCGATAGTCCGTTGATATCGGTTAAAGTATATGGCTCCTGAAAATTGGGGGAATCATTCTTAATGTTCCACAGGGCGTCTTCAACGCCGGTATCGGCAGCGACTATTCCTCTGAATTCCTCTTTAATTATTGAACCGGTGTTGAGGTTCGTGGCCACATAGTTAATCGAAGGCACGATTAAGAGACTGCCAACGGCGAACATAGCCAATACGGATGGCAGGGCTATACCGTCTTGCCCTTTAATCAAATTAACAAATTTCTCTTTAATTATCTTTATCATGTCACTAGTCCAGCCTTCTCGTAACCTTGTATTCCTGTAACGAACTCTTCTCTCCTGAACGGGCTTCCACGCTCATAATAAAGGTATTATCCTGCTGAGAGACGTTAGCCGAATAAAGTCCAAAGGCTGCCAACGTTGTGATGTTTTCGGTAACGGCGCTATACTTGTCGCGTGTTACTTGGTTTCTTTTTATTTGCTTCAATGAATCAGCATCATCAACCCACAGGTAACGGATGTCAAAGGTATCACCGTTTTCCCAGTCCTTCCAGTAGATGGTGAGCAGTTCAGCATCACTGGTTCCGGCGTCATCACCGGCAGTGATGTTCTCTGCCATCATTGCGTCCCGGCTGAACCAGCGGCCCAGGTTTTGGGCTTGCCTGGATGTCTGTATGTGGTCTTCATTACGCTCTGTACCCTTGATAATCTGGATGGAAGTCATACCGGCACCGGCGGCAATCATGGCAGATATGGCAACGACTGCGATTAGAGTTATTACGCCGAACCCCCGTTCTCCTTTGTGTCTCATCTGTCTACCTTATACATAAAAGCGGAAA
>DATLAD010000250.1:0-6580 GCA_035527575.1 Dehalococcoidales bacterium | reverse complement strand
CTCCACGAACCCGGCGTGCTCTTCCTCGACGAGCCGACGGCTGGCCTGGACCCCGAGGCCGCCGGAGAGGTGCGGGAGCTGATACGCGGGCTCAGTAAGGAGGGGCGTAACATCTTTCTATCCACCCACAACCTGAACGAGGCGGAACTTCTGTGCGATCGCATCGCGGTGATTCATACCAGGCTGCTCGCCCTGGACACCGCCGAGCAACTCCGCCGGCGCTTCTTCCGCCGCCAGATAGTCGTCCGGCTGGAAACGCCGGAACCCCGGGTGGTTGAAGCCGTCCGGAAGCTGCCTTTCGTCGAGGACCTGCAGGAGGACGGGAACCAGCTTATTCTGGAGTTGACCGACCCCGAGAGTAACCGCCCCGCGCTGGTGAAAGCAATCGTGGAAGCGGGGGGCGGGGTGATTTCCGTCAGCGAGAAGCAATACCCCCTCGAAGACGTGTACCTGCGGCTCATTCACGAGGAGGGCGGCAATGACGCGTAAGCGCATTAAAAACGTGTTATTCAAGGAGTGGCGGCTCCTCTTTACCGACCTCAACAGCGGTCTTCTCGTGACGTTACTGCCCTTGCTCATCATACTCCAGGGAATACTCTATATCTGGCTGGCCTCTAAATTCGGCGGGGATACCATGTTAACGATGACGGTGTTCCAGACCGCCCTGGCAAAAATCACCCAGGCCATGCCCGGAATAGCCCGGTTACCAGGCAACGAGCAGCTGCTCGTGCTGCTGCTTAGTCAGTTCAACTTCTTCCTTCTGCTCATCCCCACCATGGTTGCCATCAACGCGGCCACCTTCAGCATTGTCGACGAGAAGCTTACCGGCAGCCTCGAAGCCCTGCTGGCAACGCCGGTGAGGACGTGGGAACTGCTGGTCGGCAAGGCTCTGGCGGGAGCGATACCGGCGCTGGTCATCACCTGGATTTCGGCCGGGTTCTTCCTGCTGGTGACGTTATTGTTGGGGTGGGGGCACCTTTTCGGATTCGTGGTGAATGCCACCTGGTTCCTGAACCTTTTCCTGGTCACTACGGTGGTGGCCATGCTCAGTTTTATTCTGGGTGTCATCGGCTCTTCCCGTGCTAAAGATGCCAAGAGCGCTCAGAATGTGGTCCTGGTAATCATATTCCCGGTAATGGCATTAATAGGCATCCAGGTTACCGGCATCGTGTGGTTTACGCCGCTGTTGACTATCGCGCTGGGGGTAGGCATCGGGATTATCGACGCACTGACGCTGCGGCTCGCCGTAAGCCTTTTCCAGAGGGAGTCTATCCTCGTTCAGTGGCGGTAGATATCAGGCCAGTCCCTGCATTGTAGCCCGCAGTTTGTCGGCATTTCTCGGCGCAGCAAACCAGTAACTGATGCCGGCCACGGCAAAAGCCGCTATGGCGATGATAAAGGCGATGCTATAACTTCCGGTGGTATCGTAGATATAGCCGCCCAGCCACGGGCCGATGGCTCCGCCGAAACCGGTGCCGAAAAGCAGCAGGGCCGATATAGTACCGATGTTTCTGCCATGGAAGATATCCCCCGTGCCTGCGAAGATATTGGGGGAAAATAGACCGGTGGCTAAGCCGGAGCACGTAGCATATACGTAAAGCAACCAGGGCTGCGAGGTATCCCTGACGAAAAGCAGAGCCACCAGCGCGCCGATAGCCAGGACAACCGCCACCGTTACCGTTTTCTCACGCCCTATCGAGTCGGATATTGAAGCGCAGATTTGTCCGACAATAGAGGCTATCCCGAACAGGGCGAAGACGGAGGTAGCCAGAACACTGCTGTACCCCACGTCCTCGGCGAATTTAATCTGATGGGCCAGTACCAGGTAGTTGCCCACGCCCCAGTAGCAGAACTGGGATAACACCAGGAGCCATAAATTATAGGTCCTCAGGGCGTTACGCAGCGTCCAGTCGGAAATAGCGGGAATAGCGAAACTTTTTCCCACTTCTATCGCCGATGTCTCGCCGGCGCCGTCGGCCGTAAGACCCTTGTCCTCCGGTCGATAGTAGAAAAAGAGGAGATAAATCGGCAGAAGCACGGCCAGAACGATGCCCGCCGTAACCAGGAAGGAAGGGCGCCACCCCCAGTGGGATACCACCGCTTCGACGAGCATACTGTAGACGAAGCTCAGCCCGCCCCCGATCTGCCCCAGGCCGATGGCCAGGCCCCGCCGCTTGCCGAACCAGTTGATAAGTGCCGGGGTCACCACGGGCGTCCCGCAGAAAGAAGTGCCGATGGGCACCAGCACGCCGAAGAGCAGGTAAAAATGCCACAGTTGGCTGGCGAAGTAACAAAGGGCCGTAGCCAGTGTCAGTAATAAAATACCCAGTACCGGCACAGCCCTCGGCCTCCATCGGTCCACCAGGAAGCCGGCCACCGGAGCGCTTAACCCGTAGACGAGGATATTAAGCGAAAGCATTATGGCCGTGCTGCCGCGGTACCAGCCGAAATCGGCCAGGATTGGCGAAAACAGGACTGAAAAAGAGTTCCTGACACCGTAAACCAGCATCATGCTGGCGATAGTGATGCCGACCAGGTACCAGCCATAAAAAAAGCGGGGCCGCCGAATCATTGAAAAACCTCTCTTATAAAATACCATAAAGGCTGGCTAAATACGAACAAAGTTTTAACCTTACCCCCTGTGTCCCCCTCTCCTTTCAAGGAGAGGGGGAAGAAAGGAAAGAGGGGCTGGCGCCCCTCTTAGACGCCCCGTAATGAGAGTAACAATGATGGGGAGAGCCTCGGAGAGGGGGCGGAGCCCCCCTCTCACTCTAACTCCCCTCTCCAGCCAATGTAGACACAGGTGTCCTACTATGACGCAGGCTGGAGAGGGGTCAGGGGTGAGTTAAAAACTGTCAGCCAGATGTGAAGAGAACTCTCCTGGCAATGACTTGACCCGGTAGGAGACTCATGATATTATTACCGAGTACAAAGCAGGAATCTAGCAACAAAAGCGGGGTCTTTACGTTAGCTCAAGTTAGAGAAACAGTATACGGACTTGTCGCACCCCGGCAGGGTTCCGGCTAAGGGGGATTCTCCAAATGCCGGAAATTAGCTGTCCGTCCCGGTGGGACGGCTGTTGCTTGTCTTTTATTAGCTTAAAGTAAATCAGGACTGCATTTTGGCCGCGGGTGTGACACATCCGCGGTTTTTTCTTTTGTCAATCTAACGTTAAGGAGTGATTCAATGAATATCAGTAAAGCAAGAATGGCGGAGATGCTCAAAGCAGAGCAGTTTCCCCGGTCGGCGAAGTACGACCCGGAATGGGTACTGAAGGGGTGGATGGGCCCGAACGTACTCTGGCTTACGGAGTGGCTCTGCGAAAGAATGGAGCTCAGGCCCGGTATGCGCGTGCTGGACATGGGCTGCGGCAAGGCGCTGAGCTCAGTCTTCCTGGCAAAGGAGTACGGCGTGCAGGTCTGGGCCAACGACCTGTGGATAAGCGCCACGGAAAACTGGCAGCGTATCCGCGAGGCCGGCCTTGAGGAACAGGTATATCCAATACATGCCGAGGCGCATTCGCTGCCGTATGCCGGGGAGTTCTTCGATGCGATTGTCTGCTTGGACTCGTACCAGTACTTCGGCACCGCCGACCTCTACCTGAAGTATTTCCAGGATTTTGTACGCCCGGGAGGGCAAATCGGGATAGTGGTGGCGGGGCTGGTGAAGGACTTTGAAGGCCCGGTACCCGAGCACCTGACCCGCCCTCGAAAGGACGGCAGCGTGTTCTGGGTGGACGAGTGCTGGTGCTTCCATACCGCCGCATGGTGGCGTAACCTCTGGGCGCGTACGGGACTGGTAGATGTGGAAGTGGCCGACGTTCAGCCGGACGGCTGGAAACTCTGGCTACAGTATGAGAAAGCCTGCAACGAGGCCGGAACGCTAATCTTCCCTTCCGAGGAGGAAGTCCTCGAAGCCGATGCCGGCAGGTATCTCGCCCTGATACGGATGGTCGGCCGCAGAAAGTAACGGGAAAGGGTGACGGCAGCGGTTTTTATGCCGTCACCCCCCACCTCTGTTCTGAGATATCTATTCCCACCCTGCCGCCCCGTATCATCTTCGGCCTGGTGTTCATCGCCCTGGGTATTCACTGGCTGACCCGCAATCGATTTAACGTGTTCGGTCGGGGCCACCTGATGATTTCCGTCGACCAGCCTGCCTACCCGGACCTGGAAGGAAAGCTTTCCGCCTTTCTCAGGGAACGACTCCGCGGCCTGAGGCTGGAGACGATGTCTATGCTGGAGGACCGCGTCAGCCTCCATTACCAGTACCGGCGCCGCTCCGATTTCGACTGGGCCTCTTTCACCAAAGACCTTAATAAGCTGGCCGGAGCGGCCAGGGTCGATATATATATCGGGTAGAATCAGTCGGTTTCTTTACGTTTGAACGTAATAATTAAATAGATAAGCCCGATTTCCAGCAGTATCTGGGCAATCTTGGTAATAAGGCCGGGGGCACTGAACATTACGTCGGGTTGCCCGGCATACATAGCATAGAACACCACAATTGTAAAAGCATTAAAAGCGGCCAGGGTTATCCACAACCAGCGCTTTTTCAGGAGAACCAGAACACCGATAATTAAATAGCCTACGGGTATAATATAGTAAAAAGCCGGCATCGTATCGTCGGTTTGCAGGTCGCCCGGTTGAATAACCCCGATTCCCATAAGGACATAGGCTACAACGGCTATCAGCGCCAGTATCAGACAGGCTATCATCACGGACTTCATCATCGGTCACCCTCCTGATTGGCTGAAATGTTATTGTTATCTTACTCCAGTCCCCACCCGTCAGTCCAGAGATTCACCTGCGTGATACAACCCTGTTATGCAATTTGACAGTATTTACTTCGCAGATTAAGATATCTAAGGTATTTACTCTAATTCGTCACATCAGGAGGAAACAACATGGCAGGAATACTTCAGGGTAAGGTCGCGCTGGTTACCGGTGCCGGTATGGGGCTGGGTAGGGCTTCGGCGCTGGCATTCGCCAGAGAAGGGGCGAAGGTCGTCGTGGCGGACATTGATATTGAGAACGGTCGGAAGACCGTAGATATGATTAAAAAAGCCGGCGGCGAGGCTGCCTTCGTCAAGGCCGACGTATCAAAAGCCAGGGATGTCGAGGCGATGGTCGACAAGACCGTCGCTGCGTACGGAGGACTCGACTGTGCTCACAATAACGTAGGCATTGAAGAGCTGCCGGAACCCCTTACGGAAGGCACCGAGGAGACGTGGGACCGCATCGTGGCTATCGACCTGAAAGGTATCTGGCTGTGCCTGAAGTACGAGATAAAATACATGGAAAAACACGGCGGCGGCTCTATCGTTAATACATCGTCAATCGCCGGACTCATCGGCGCGCCGATGCAGGCCATGTATACTGCCTGTAAGTACGGCGTTAACGGTCTGACGCGGTCGGCAGCCGGCGACTATGCTAAAGCGGGAATTCGAGTCAATGCCGTCTGCCCCGCCGGTATGCATGGCACCGGTTTCTTTAACCGGATGCTGGCCGTGCAGCCCGGCATGGCGGAAGCGGTCAAAGAGATGGTGCCTCTGGGGAGGGATTCGGCGCCGGAAGAGGTCGCCGAGGCGGTGTTATGGCTGTGCTCGGAAAAAGCCTCCTATGTCACCGGAATAATCATGCCCGTCGATGGGGGGTTTACCATAACCTAGTCTCCGCGACTGTTTTACGACGGTGCTCGTGAGCGGGCTATCGTTTGCCGTTGTCTGTCAATACTGTCTCCGGCAGGGTTACCGGTGATTCTTTGTCTTGCCCGTCTGTTCTATAGTGACAAAACTAGCTGAAGTAGAAAGGAAGGCTGGGGAGATGGTCGGAATTACATCAATTGGAGTTTATCTACCTGTTTACAGGCTTAATCGCGATGAAATTGCCCGAATGTGGGTGGGCAGGAGCCTAAGTGGGGCCAGAGCCGTGGCCGGCTATGACGAGGATACCGTTACCATGGCGGTGGCGGCTACTTTAGACTGCCTGGCGCGGGGAGGGGATAGAGCGGAAGGGCTTTCACTGGCGACGACTACTGCCCCGTATAAGGAAAAGCAGTCGGCGGCTATTATTGCCGCTGCCGCCGACCTTGCCGATGAGTGCCATACCGCTGACTTTACTAATTCTCTCAGGGCTTCGACCATAGCTTTGAAATCGGCCATCGACGCCGTGAAAGCCGGCTCGGCCAGGAATGTCATCGTTACGGCTGCCGACTGCCGCCTGGGGGCGGCTAAAGGCGCGCTGGAGCAGACACTCGGCGATGGCGCGGCGTCGATAATGATAGGGTCGGAGGGTATCATCGCGGAGGTCGAAGGCAGCTATTCAATATTTAACGATTTCACCGATTTCTGGAGAGCGGAAGAGGATATGTTTGTACGCTCCGCCGAGCCGCGCTTTATCGACGAAGCGGGCTATCTGCCGACCATGCAGTCGGCAATTTCCGGCGTGATGAAAAAATACAAGCTCACCCCGGCGGATTTTTCTAAAGTGGTCTATTACGCTTCCGATTCCCGCCAGCATTCCGGCCTGGCGCGGCGGATGAAGTTCGATAAAACTCAGGTGCAGGAGCCGTTGTATAA
>DATLAD010000249.1:0-4776 GCA_035527575.1 Dehalococcoidales bacterium | reverse complement strand
CGAACTGTTGAATTCATACAGGGGCACTGTCGGGGCATTGGTGTCCCTGGCCGATGCCAAGGAGACCAGCGGAGGCGGACACTCGCGGCGAGTATCGGAGTACGCGCTCATAGGAGCCAGGGAGTTATCACTTTCAAAGGAAGATAAACAAAATATCGAATATGCTGCTATTCTTCATGACATAGGTAAGCTCAGCATCCCTGACAGCATACTGAATAAGCCTGACGCCCTCACTAATGAAGAATGGAAGATAATACGAAAGCACACGATAGTAGGTTATAACCTGTTGCGAGAAATTCCTTTTCTCAGAGAAGCCAGCAAGCTGATTTATTATCACCATGAGAGGTATGACGGCAAGGGATATCCGCAGGGACTCATGGCTGAGACTGTACCGTTGGGAGCCAGGTTGATAGCCGTGGCCGACGCTTTTGACAATATGACCACCGACCATGGCTATCGTAAAGCGCTCAGTCGGCAGCAGGCTTTTACCGAGTTAAATAAGAACGCGCGCAGCCAGTTCTGCCCGGTTGCCGTGAAGGCGTTCAATTCCGGATTTGTCAGGTCCCGTTTGTCCAGGAAATAACGCTCAACCGCTGATTGCTTCGATTTTCAAGGGAACTTCGCCGATAATGGCCTGCGCCCCGCGTTCGCCAAAGTCATTGCCGTGTGGTATGATTTTTCAGAGGAGACCATAGCAGGACAGCGATGATACCGGAGCTCGTGAGCTTTGTTACCAGGCGTGAGGGGCGTAAGTTCCGCCGTCTGAGTCCCACCATCGACGATTCCATTATCAGCGGGGAAAAGCTGGGCGGTAAGGCCGGCATATCGCTCTACGTGCACATACCGTTCTGCCGTTCGCTGTGTCCGTTTTGCTGCTTTAACCGCTACCTGTTTCAGGAAGACCTGGCACGCCGCTATTTCATCGACCTGAAGAAAGAGCTCGAATCATACATCCGGCGCGGCTTCCACTTCTCCAGCATTTACTTCGGCGGGGGAACGCCCACGGTGCTCATGGACGAGCTTGCTTTATTTATTGAGCACCTGCGGGCGCAGTTCGATGTCAGTGAAATATCTCTGGAGACCACCCCCAGGGAATTGACCGAACAGAACATCGGGCTTTTAAAGGAAATGGGGATAAACCGCCTTTCGGTAGGTGTTCAGAGCTTCGAGGAACCGGTGCTTAAAACGATGGGGCGGGTAAACGGCCCTGCTAACGAGGTCAAAGGCCGCCTGCTCATGGCCGGGGGGCAGTTCGATACGCTGAATGTGGACTTCGTCTTCAATTTCCCCGGCCAGACAATCGAACAGTTCGCCGCCGACGTGGCTGCCTTCAAAGAGCTGGGTATCGACCAGGCCACGTTCTATCCGCTCATGGCTTCGCCCCACAAGAAGGACGCGCTGGAACGTAAATTCAACAGGGTGGACAATTCCCGCGAGAGGCGGTTTTACGATGTTATCCTGCGGGAGCTCTACCGCGGCGGCTATAAAGCCTCGACGGCCTGGTGCTTTTCCCGCGGCGAGCGGATGATTGACGAGTACATTATCGAGTTTGACGACTATATCGGCATCGGTTCCGGTTCCGTGAGCATTGTGAAGGGCAATTTCTTCGTTAATTCATTTTCGCTCGACCGCTATCACGAGCTGACCGGTGCCGACCGATTGCCGATAGTAGGCTGGCGCAAGCTGTCCGAGAAGGAGAACCTGCGCTACTACCTTTTGACCAAGCTTTTCGGCATGAAGCTGGATACGGAAGCCTTTCGCCGGCGCTTCGGTGAAGATATTCGCAGCAAGCTACGGACGGAACTCGCCTTTTTCAAGGGCTTCGGGCTGGTTTCCGGGAACGGCACGCTGCAGGTTACCGAGAAAGGAATGTACCCGGTGAGCGTCATGATGAGGGACTTCTTCGCTGCCCTGAATACACTGCGCGAATACTGTATCGAGCACCAGATTTAGCTTAACGGGTAGCCACGTGTATTCCGGCGGCACCGAAGAGCAGCGGATGGTAACTGACGCTCCCGAATCCCGCCGTAAGCAGCATCTCCCTGACTTCCTTTGGGGAATAGTACCTCGATGTCGATTCCGCCAGATAGCGGTAGGCACCTTTATTGCCGGAGACCAGTATGCCCACCGGTCTCACGAAAGCCTGCAGGTAGAGATGGAAGAGCGCCCTGATTACCCCGTTCTCCGGCTGGCTCGACTCCACGATGACGTACCGGCCGCCCGGTCCGAGCACCCTCTTGACCTCGGCTAGGTGGGACAGGCACAGCGGATTTTTATAGGTCAGGTTGCGGAAAGCGAACGATATGCCCACGCAGTCGAAGTGGCCATCGGGGAAGGGTATTTGCGTGGCTTCCCCGTGAACGAACTTTACCTTCTTCCCCACGCCGGCCCGGGCCGCCTTCTGCCTCGCCATCTCCAGCATCGGGAGACTGTAGTCGAGGCCTGTTATTTCCACGCGTTCTCCGGCCAGTAATGCAATATTTATGGCCAGGTCGCCGGTGCCGCATCCCAGGTCGAGGGCTTGCTGTGGTTTCCCTTCGAGGCAGGTTCGCGCCGCCAGTCGCCGCCATCTTTTGTCCAGACCCAGGGTAATGATGCGATTTACCAGGTCGTAACGCGGCGGCACCGTCGTGAACATACCATGCAGCGGTTCGGGCTTTTGGGGAAGGTCGGGACTCTCCATAGCCATATTAAAAGACGCGACCCAGGATAAAGCCGATGCCTATCAGGAGCTGCGTTGCGAGCACAACCATGATGTTGGCCGCCATACCCGGCATGAGTTTGGAGGGGTCATCGTGATGGACGGCGCCGTTAATGGCTCTGATGGTAAGCGGCAGCGTCAGCAGGCCAAGCAGCGTCCAGACGGGCATTACCCGCGCCGCCACCCAGGCTATTACCCAGACATAAACAGCGATGGCCACCGCCGCATAAAAGACGGCGGCTTTTTTCTTCCCGATGGTGATGGGTATGGTCTTGCGGTTTGCCAGCTGGTCGGCTTCGACATCGGGGAATTCATTGAGCAGCAGCAGGTTGTGCACCAGGAAGGCGGACGGAATGCAGGCGACCACGGCGGTGCAGGTGTAAGCGCCCGTCTGCGCGAAGTACATGCCCAGGATGGGCAGGGCGCCGAGGCCGGCCCCGGCCACCCACTCCGGCCAGGGACGTTTAAGGATAAACGAACTGTAAAGCAGAATAAAGAAGGCAGCTACCAGGAGCAACGGTAATAGTTGCCAGCCGCGCTCTATGATGAAGTAAATGCCGATTGGTACCGCCAGTATCAGTGCGGCCAGTCCCAGCCATAAGACCTGCCGGGGGGTAAGCAGACTGGCGGGGAGGATGCCGCTACCTCCGCTAAAGGGGGTGCGTCTCGTGGCAAGGTCGATGCCGCTGCGGAAATCGAAATAGTCGTTAAGTATATTCACGCTGGCATGGGCAAGCACCAGGCCGATGCCGGCGAGCACGGCTTGCCACAGGTTGAAATAGCCGTCATACCAGGCTACGGCAGTACCTAAAAAAGCCAGCACGATGGATAGTGTCAGGAATTGCGGACGGGTCTCCAGAAACCAGAATTTCAGTCCCTTCAAATTATCCCTTTTCTTATCTCGATTATTTGTCGACTCATGAAATATTATACCATTGGTGATAAGTATAGTCATAACGGATGGTTACAGGTCTAAGATAGCTGGCCCTTTGGCTCCCGGGGCGGTGGGGCCGTCGTAAGAGAACTCTTTGCCTCCCATGGTCTTGGTGAACCTGGGCGCCAGGAGAAGTGCATGGAACAGGAGGGGTTCGTCGATTTTTCTGAAGTTCAGCGGGCAGTGTACCAGCCCCTTCGGGATAAAGATAATCGTGGGCTTATTTATAAGGTGTTTTTCCTGCTCTTCCCCGATACAGAAATCTATCTCCGCCTTAAAAGAGTCGAACAGGTCCGGCAGCTTGCTTCCCAGGAATATCAGGTACTCATCACAATCGTGGGTGTGCGGTTCTTTTTCAAGGTATATGGGCTTTACGAAAAGCTGCCACCCCATGTTCATATTGGCACCGGGAATCTGCCGGGCGCCCCGGAAGTAAGCCTGCGGCCCGGCCACGGCCGAAAGATTGGAAGGCTCTTTGAAATCTGTAAGAAAGAATTTATCGTATTTTGATTTAGCCATTTTAGTACGGTCCTCCTTCGATAATATCAGTATGAATTCCCGGTTATTCGGGTGAAATGGAAAGTCTCATCAGCATAACAGGCTTGCCGACTCTCCTGAAGTCGGTCTTTCCGTGCACTAATCCCCGCGGTATATGGACGAGCGATGTGGCGTTGATGGTATGCTTCTCGGCTTCCTTGCCCAGCCAGATATCCGCTTCGGCATCGAACTCCCGTACATTCATGGAGTCGCCACCGAGAAAGAAGTCGTACTGCTCGTGGTCGTGCGAGTGGGGCGGCTCGTACATGACGAAGGGCTCGGTGACGGAATACCAGTAAACCTGCAAAGCGCCGCCGCCGGCTTCCTTGCCCGTATAGACCATGTCCTCGCTCTCTCTTTTTTCTTCCCTTATCAGTTTCTTATCGATATAGTATTTGGCTTCGAAGAGACGTTTCTGTATGGCGGCTCTGGTTATCAGTTTGCTGTAATCGGATACGGACTTTTCCTGAGAATACCCGGGAGAAAGGGCGACATTCAGCATGACCGTGGGTTTGCCCACCTTAGTGTACCTGAGCGGGCAGTGGGGCAGTTCCTTCGGGATGTAGACGACGCTCGGTTCGGAGAAGGTATATTTATCACGCTC
>DATLAD010000248.1:0-22780 GCA_035527575.1 Dehalococcoidales bacterium | reverse complement strand
GAACCGCCGATTCTGTTCTTTATCTCCAGCGGTCCCAGTTTAATGGGCGAAAATAAGATTGGGAATTCCGACATTTTTTCTCCTTTCCTGTGTATTTATACTTTGACGCGTCTCTTGGACGCATCGATATTCAGCAATTTGGCAAGGTTTTCACCGAAAATCATGCTCTTTACTTCATCGGTCACCGGAGCATAGCCGTAGCCCTTCTGCAGGTCTTCCGGCATCTCGAACTTTCTCAGGCCGTCTACTGCTAATCTGAGCAGTCCGCCGGCACCATAGAAATCGGTTCCCCAGACAATTCTCTCCGGACCGGCAAATTGAATCGCTTCACCGATGATTTCGGCTAACCGTCTGGGCGCATTATTCGACCAGGACATGATCAAGCTGAGGCTGATGTAAACCTGGGGATGAGATAAAGCTACCATGTTCAGATCATGGCAATATGGCCAGCCGGCATGGAAGGCGATGATCTTGAGATCATAGAAATCATTAGCGACGTCATCCAGCTGAATCGGCAGGCAGTATTTGGATTTGCCAGGAGGGCACCAGCTAAAACCGGTATGGATAGAAACCGCGACCCCTAACTCATTGCATCTTTTGTAGAAAGGCCAAAGCCTCTCATCATTGATATAGGTATCTTCGGGAGGATAGAATTTGAATAGCTTGCAGTTTCTCTCTTTTACCAGGTAATCCAGCTCCCAGAGAACTTCTTTCATCCCTCTATGGATAAAGGGGCCGAGGTTGGGCTGGACTATGAATCTATCCGGATGCCTTTCGTAGGCGGCCAGCAGATAGCCGTTGGTGGACCATTTGGTGGAATAGCCGGTAGTGTCCATCATGACCTCGGGAAGAACACAGGCCATATCTACACCATAGCGGTCCATGTAGACCAGAAGCTGTTCATCTTCCAGCATTTCCGGTTTGGCAGGCTTGGCCGCCTCATGACCTTCGGCGGGATGGTGGGGCACAGCGCCGAACGCACGGGCAGTTTCAGCGGTACCGTATACCCATTGTTTGTAGTTGGGGAAGTAATCGAAGTATTTTTTTGTATCGCCGCTGAGATGGCATTCGACGTCTATCTTGAAATAGTCGTCTTTGACAAATTCGGGATGTGCCATTGAATTAACTCCTTACTTTTTTTCAGGACGGTAGCTTCTGAAGTACTTGGTCTTGTTCAGGCGCTCCTCGTATTTTTCGTGCATCTTGTGGAAGGCTTCTCTCTCGCCCATGCCTTCGCGGTCGCGGATGAACATGAGGTCTCTCTCGTCCTCGCTGTACTTGACGTTGGTGCTGAAGGTGTGGTAGAGAATGACCTCTTTGAGGTTGGTTAAGCCAAGGCGGCTCAGCATATGGCGGCGGGCAAATTTGCCCATGACCACGCAGTCGCGCGGCAGCAGGGAGATAGCGGCGGCCAGGTTATGCACCTCGGACTCCAGGTCTTCCTCGGGTATGGCCTTGGTGACGTAGCCGGCCTCCTCGGCCTCGTCGCCGCTGATGGTGCGGCCGGTGAGGAGTATCTCCTCGACCTTCTTGGTGTGGCCCATGACAAGCTCGAGGGGCAGCGTGGGCAGACCGCCGAAGGCGAGCCGCTGTCCCATCTGGGATAATTTGGCGTTTTTAGCGCAGATTACGATGTCGGCGGCCTTGGTGATATACAGGCCGGCTTCGATAGCCCAGCCGTGCACCTGCACCATGACAACTTTATTGCAGTCCAGGATAGCCTGCGGGAATCCGTAAAGCTGGTCCTGGTCCGTCTGGAGCCGGATTCTCTGGCTCGGCTTGACACCTTTTTCGCCGCCGTAGACGCGGTAGACCATAGACAGGTCGAACCCGGCGCAGAAGTTCTTGCCGGCGCCCTTGAAGATAACCACGTTGCAGTCGTCATCGTGGTTGATTTCCCACATGGCCTTCTTGATATCGCCGGTCATGTACTCTTCCCCGATGCTGATGGCGTTGTTCTTGTCGGGCCGGTTCAGTGTGAGGTAGGTGACCTTGGGTTCTTCCTTGTCCTTCTCAAGGAGAATTGATTTGAATGTTGGGTAAGACATACTTTTTTCCCTCCGCTTTTATTATTTTTATTCAATAAACATTTTTAAGTCATTATCTAAACTTACATTTCCCTGCCTGTTAACGGATCAAATCAAGGGAAAAGGAGTGTATTTCTAAAGCCACCCTGACATCAACTACTGTCGAAACCGTAAATTGGTTGAGGCAGCGTAACTAGCCCTGGAAAAAGTGAGAATGCTTTCTTTCGTCCTTTTAGCAATCCCATATCACTAGTACAGCTTCAATATTCTAAGTAGCCCGTCCGCCTTTCCAGTGGGAGGGGGCTGATAATGCACCAACGGACAGACCGGATTCTTAAATAACAGAGGCGTCACGGTTAAATCACGTCCCCTTTGCTTGCTTGACGCAATTATCCTGTTTACAGGAAATCATGCCGTAATAGTTTACCTTAATTTGAGACATCATGTCAAACGAGAACACTCTCAAGAATTAAGCCGGGGGGCTATTCCTGATTTTTGCGTAATGCGTAAACTCTCAAGGGGTGTTATCCGGTAGCCGTACCGGGCTTTTCCGGTTTACTTTTTACATAATGGTGGATGCGTATGAACCGGTAGGCAATTACACTATCGGTGGGGTCGCCCTGGGCCATATCTTCGACGTTTTCCATCTTGAACTTATAGAGTTTGGCGATGGCTGTGTAGACCTTATCGGGGTCGACGACTTTGGCCAGCGCACCGTAACGGGCCAGGGTGAACTCTTTTTTCTCCGTAGAGCCGGACTCCGGTGCTACGGTGCCCGCCAGGTAGCATTTCAGGAGGGCGATGGCGTTCTCCGGTTTGGACCGGAACGATTTGGTAAGATAGCGGTTGGTCTCGTTCCTGGGGCCGTAACGCGACCAGATTTCAAGGAAGAGGGCCGCGTCTTCGGGGAACTGCAGGTAGAGGGGTTTTTCGCCGGCTATCGCCCGGATTCCGGAGGCAAGCTTTTTCCCGAGAGCCTGCTCTTCCTCGGCGGATAGCATACGCTGGCCGCTATCTTTATCGGCGTATGTCGTCAGAAGGAGGAAGCTCTTGACGGCGAAGGAGATAGAATCGCTTTCCCCGGCCTGAGCTGGCGCGCCCGCGTGAACTCCGGACGGCATTAAATCCCTGACGCGGCTTGCCAGGTCTTCCCACAAAAGGCCCATCTTATTCCCGAGGTTTCTGGCTCTTCGTGTTGTGCCCTTTAAAGGTACGTCTATAGAGGCGGGGCTGGGGAAAAACTTGGCGGGGAGGGGTAATATTATCAGGAAAATCACGATGAGCAGCAGGACGGAAGCCACGATGATTGCACCGCGGAGATAGTCCGGGGCGGTCGGTGCCGGGGGTTTCGGCGGGGGTTCCCTGGTAATGATGTTTTGTGGGGGTGGAGCCGGTAATTCGATTACCGGGGGTTCCAACGCCTTGACGGTTACCGGGGGAACAGGTTCGGCCGGTTCTTTTTCGACGGTGAAGTTAGCCAGTGGTGACCAATCGGTCTCGACGGGTTTGGTAGCCCTGATTTGCCAGAAATAGGTACCGCCGTAGTCCAGCTCCCGGGTCACGGTAAAGCCGGTAGTGTTAGCCGTAACATCGATGATAGGTTTATCCATGGTAATATTGGCGCTCAGTACGAACTGGTATTCGGTGGCACCGGACAAGGGGGCCCAGGAGAAAGAAGGCTTTCGGCTTATCTCGGTGCGGCCGCTGGCCGGTGTCAGTATTCCGGGAACGACTGCGGTTAAGGGCTCGATATAGAAGTATCTTGATTCGGAATGCGTGCTGTAAATCGGCTTTGTTGTTCGTATCCTCCAGTAATAGGTTACACCGGGCATAAAATTAGCCGTGTTATTACCCGTTTGATCCGGCCCGATAATCACGGAAACTGTGGGATTTGCTGTAGCTACGGTTATCGTGGTGACGTGAATATTAAAGTCCTCGTCCATAGCCATTTCCAGTTCATACTCGGTAGCTACGGAAGGACGCTCCCAGGTAAAAGATATGCCGTAGGCGATACCGCTTAAAGTGTTCACGTGGCTGGAAAAACCTGAAGCGGGTGTTAGCAGCGTTATTTGTATGGTGGTATCGCTGAAGCTGTAGAGCTTGTTGGTGCCGTTCGTCTTGACGGCCCAAAGCTTGCCGGTACTTGCCTTGAGCGCCTGCGGGGTGGCATTCAGACTTACTGTGGCATCGTTGGTGTCGGTGGTAGTCGTCGTGGTGCTGTAACTCCAATCGGTTGACGCAGGGCTGGCGGTCGATGGCGAGATGTGAATCCATAACGTACTTTGAGCGGTAGCGCCATTATATTCCAGCGCATAGATTTTGCCGCTATTTATCGCCAGGCCGTATATGCCGCCGCTAAAGGTGTGGTCGAGGATATCCGTCCATACGGTGCTGGTGCCTATCTGCCATCTCTTGATGTTCTGACCGGCGGTATCGCTGGCGGCGTAGATGAATCTATTGGCGGCGTAGTTTGCATCGGCGATGACCTGGACTTTGCCCGCTCCGGTATCCAGTATCGGGGTAATTCTTGTCCATGTTGAGTTACCGTTGGTGGAATAAGCCACGTAGCCGTCTTGACTGCCTGCCAGCAGCGTATCGGTGCTGACGCTGACTATGGTAGCGCCGCTGGCGAGTGACGTGGCAACCGTTACGGCCCAGCCGGAGCCGGCGTTGATTGACCTGGTCACCGAACCCGCACTGTTCAGGACGTACAAAATACTGGCGCTTTCTACTGCCATGTCCTGGACATTTATAATACAGGTCCGGGTGAGCCATTGTGTGAGGCCGCCGCCGCTGTTGTAGTAAATGGTTGTGGAGCCTTTTTTAGCCAGGTATATGACGTCGGCGCTCTGGGGAGCGATGCGTACGATGTAGTTCGTGGTGCCTCGCTGGCTGAATACCCTCTTCCAGGAAGAGCTCATCCGCCACAGGCTGAGGTCGTTGCCGTCATCGGTTACCAGGTAGACTCTACTACCGTCTGCGGAGACAGCGACGTCTCCGGGGTTGGTTATTTCGGTATCGATGAGGCTGATATCGTTGAAAGTAGAGCCGTTATCTACAGAGATGGCGAAGGCACTTTCGTTACCGGAGGTCCCGGCGAAAACATTGTTGTTTATCCAGGCGATAACCACCTTGCTTTCGCCGCCGGGTCCTTTGGTGGTCGGAGATTGCAGGAAGGTCGGGGTGGTGATGGTGGGATTGCTACTGCGGTAAACGGTATTGGTGTCATAGCTGCCGGCGACCAGATACGTACCGTTGAAGGCGACGCTGTTGATTTTGATGTTTGTATACAGTGCCGTCCGGGTAGTGTCGTTAAAGCGGTAGATTCCGCTGGTGGCTATGGCCGAAGCATTGCCGTTGACGGTCAGACCGATGAAGACCCGGCGCCTGTCGTCATCCGTGCCGAGATAATTCGGCGCCAGTGATAATGAGGCTGCGGTAAGGTCGGTAATGCCACTGTTGCTGACGACCGCGCACGGGAAGTCTAGATAGTTGGCGTTGTTGTTCCAGAGTTCGGTGCTTATATTCAGGACCTGGAGCATGACGCTGGCGTTATCGGTTTCAGTGATGGCGACCAGGGTGGCATCCAGCGGAAAATTAGGGGAAAACGCCAGGGCGGCTGCCTCGTCGCCGCCGCCGAAGCCGGTCAGATTATTGGTTTCATTCCAGGCCGGGGAAGACGCGCCGATGTTGAAGTACCACACGTTTGCGTCACCCGCCGCGTCCGTGCCGGCGGCGGCTATGTAACGTATGCCTTCTCTCGTTTCTGATACCGCAATATCACGGATAACGGACGCCGCGTCGCCGCCGCTTTCCTGAGGATTTCCCAGGTTCTCCCAGCTTAAACCGCCGTTGGTGGTGACGTAAATTGTCGGCGTGTTTTTCCTGGCGATGGCTACGATATTCTTGTTATCCGGGGCAATTGCAACAAGGTCGGCTCTGAAGGTAAGATTTATGACTGCCCAGCTGACGCCGGTATTTATCGACTTGTAGACCGCGTTATCCGAGATACTGTCGCCCGGCGTGGCGTATATTGTAACGCCGTCGTTGGCCACCTCGAAGTCGAGGATATCGATTCCCGGCGGGCCGAGGAAATTGTTTGCGGTGCCGGGAATTGTCTCGGCTGACCAGACGGCGGCGCCGGAAGATGCTGGTTCGGCTGGTAAAAACAAGCTGGCCAGCAGGACTATAGCTATGCCCAGGCTTGATATTACCAAAAATTTCTTTTTCATAAGCTTGTCTGTTATATTAAATCCTCAACTCTCGGGTCTGTCAAGGACAGGACATCTTTATTACGCAGGAGTAAGTCCGGGCATCTTTTTTCGCCAGTCCGGATAGAGCATAGTGGTGAACGTGGCTGAGACATAGCCGTACCGGTAGCTTTTATTTGCTTTCATTCTAGAGCCTATCGTAGAGCGCTTTCATGGCTTCTATGGCTTCAGCAGGCAGGTGGTTAACCGTACCTGCCGAAAGTGCCAGCAGGTAAATCCTGGCGGTCTTTTCGATTAATTCGCAGGCGGTGAAGGCGTCGTCCATGTTGCGGCCGGTGCCGATAACGCCGTGATTGGGCAGCAGTGCGGCGTTCCTGTCTCCCAGCGCGGTAATAACGCTGGCCACCAGCTCCGGGCTGCCGGTAATGGCGTATTTCGCCAGCTTTATCGACCCGCCGAGGAAGGCAATCTGGTCCTCCAGGATGGGGGGGATATTGAGGCCGGCTACGGAGACGGCACTGGCGAAGACCGAGTGGGTATGAATTACGGCATTGACGTTTTTTCTGGCCCGGTAGATGCCGATGTGCAGCATCGTTTCCGTCGAGGGACGCAGACTGCCTTCTACTGTTTTTCCGTTAAAATCCACAATCTGTATATCGTCCGCGGCGAGCGAGTTATAGTGCTTTGCGCTGGGGGTGATGGCCAGCAGCTGTTTTTCGCCTTCGGGAGGCAGGCGCAGGCTGACGTTACCGGAGGTGCCCGCGACCAGGCCTTTTCCCAGCATTTTTTGCGCCGCTTCCAGCACTATCTTCTTTTCTATACGCCACCGGCCCATTTGGTTTCCCCCGCTCGGTGTTAACCGACTTATCAGGAGTGGACTGCACGCCACAAGCCGTTTCGTATTCTCCATTCTAATATAGACTGGCTTTATAGTCCAATTTTGCGGACTAGCTTCTGCCGGAATCTGGCTGACAGCAGATAATTTTCCTTGACAGCCTTCAGAAGGGGATAGTATAATAGTTTACATAGTTAACTATTAACATTATGAACTAAGTCTGTAAAAGCGAAACTCTTGATGAGAAAGAGCATTCTTGATAGCGTCGTCGAAGACCTCCTTTCTATAGCACCGCTGATACGCCGCGGCATCCAGAGGAAGGTTGTGAGGACGGCCTTTGCGCAGATTGAAGAGGATATAACTCTGCCCCACCTGGAGATTATGAAAACACTGAAGGAAGAGGGCAGCAGGCATATCGCCGAGATAGGGGAGCGACTCTTAATACCCAAACCGCAAATGACCCACCTGATTGACAGACTGGAAGACCTGGAGATTGTCACCAGACAGGCGGATACCGCCGACCGGCGGATAGTCAATCTCATGCTTACCGATAAAGGCAGGCGGATAATAGAGGAACTGGACCGGGTATTAAATGAAAGCATAAAAGTAAAACTGTCTTTTCTCACCGAAGAGGAATTACAGGAGCTTTCCGTTTCGCTGAAAAAACTCGGGAATATACTCTCAAAATTGTAGAAATAACAAGGATAGGGGACAGGTTTGTGGTAACCAGGGAAGCACCGTTGTATCAGAGTTCACTGCCGAAACGGCAGGTAGTCGCCGCCATGGTGGGCACGATGCTGTCGATGTTCCTCGGCTCGATATTCATGACGATTGCGGCGACGGCCATGCCCAGAATCGTTACCGACCTGGGCGGCTTCAGCCAGTACACCTGGGTTTTCACGTCGTACATTATTACCGAGACCATTGCGTTGCCGCTGACCGGAAAGCTTACCGACATGTACGGCCGTAAGTGGTTCTTCGTCGTCGGTATGGTTATCTTCACTCTGGGTTCGTTCCTCTGTGGCATGAGCCAGTCGATGACCCAGCTTATCATCTTCCGGGCGTTCCAGGGGATCGGGTTCGGCGTCATGTCGGCCCTGGGGTTTATCGTGATTGCGGATATTTTCCCACCGGAGGAGAGGGGTAAGTACGGCGGGCTGATGGCCGGGGTCTTCGGACTTTCCACCATTATCGGGCCGACTCTGGGTGGATACCTGACCGACGCCCTCTCCTGGCGATGGTGCTTTTTTGCTCCCCTGCCCATCGGGATAATCATAATCCTGCTGTTTATATTCATGTTCCCGCAACTCAAGTCGGGGCAGGCGAAGCACCGGGTAGATTATGGGGGTGTTATAGCCATGACTCTGTTTATAGCGCCCCTGATACTGGCGTTGACCTGGGCTGGTGTCGATTATGCCTGGGGCTCGCCGGTCATTATCGGCCTGCTGGCTTTCTCGGTGGTGATGTTAGCCGGCTTTATTATGGTTGAGAACCGCGCCGGGGAACCCATTATACCCCTGAAACTCTTCAAGAGCCGTGTCGTAACGGTATGTTCAATCGTCGCCTTCCTCATGGGCGCTGCCTTTTTCCCCGTGATAACCTTTATCCCTCTCTATTTTCAGGGAGTACTGGGGGCGACGGCCACCGCGAGCGGGGGTTTCCTGACCCCGATGATGCTGAGTGCAGCTATCGGTAGTTTCATCAGCGGGCAGCTACTATCCCGCGCCGGAGGACACTACCGTTTGCAGGGCGCCGTCGGCTTTGCCCTCTCGGCGGTGGGATTTTTCCTGCTTACCAGGATGACCCCCGAGACTAGCTATGCTGTCGCAATAGTTAACATAATCATAGTCGGTTTCGGAAACGGGCTGATCATGCCCATTCACACCATCGCCGTCCAGAACACGGTTCCCTATTCGATTATGGGTACGGCCACCTCCATGATACAGTTGCTCCGCCCGCTCGGCGGCGTTTTCGGTCTGGCAGTTGTCGGCTCGATATTGAATAATACTTTCGCCTCTTCATTTATCGGTAATCTTTCGTCGGGTGTGAAAGCCGTTGTCTCGCCGGAACAACTGGCGGCGATAGTGGATAATCCCCAGGCACTGGTAAGTGTAGAAGCACAGGCTCAATTGCAGGGCCTGTTTGCCGGCATGGGCAGTCAGGGTACGGTGCTTTTCGAGCAGATGCTATCAACGCTGCGTAATGCCCTGAATTCCGCCCTGGTGCAGGTTTTCATCGTGTTTCTGGTTGTTACCGTTCTGGGCCTGCTGGCTAACTTTTTCCTCAAGGGAGTCACGCCCCATGGAAGCAAACAGGGTGGCCCGCCTCCCGGGACCGGAGACTAAACGGAGAGCCTTTATCAAAGATAGTCCGCTTACTTTCCCCGGGTTTTAGAGGTCGTTTCATAGGGCCAGGCCGCCAGGCTGCCGTCTATGAACGTGACGTTTTTAAAACCGGCCCCATCCAGTATTCGCTGCGCCTGGTAGGCTCGTACGCTCGAATGACAGTAAATGACTATCTCCTCGTCCATGGAAAGCTCGCCGAGCTTTCTCCTTAGCATCGGCAGGGGAAGCAGCCTGGTCTGTTCGGCTTCGATACGCTGTTCTTGCCATTCCATCGGCGAACGGACGTCCAGCAGGACGAAGCGGTCGCCTTCTTCGAGCTTTTGCTTGACCTCTGCGGGTGTCAGCGTTCTGGCGTAGCCCGATAGCTTGTTGCGGATGACATTAGCGGCGTGATGCAGGGGGTCGAGGGCGCTGTTATAGGGGGGCGCGTAAGCCAGGTCGATATTGGCGAGGTCTTCAACGGTGGCGCCGAAGGATAAAGCGGTGGCCAGCACGTCGATTCGCTTGGCGGCGTCGCCCATCCCCACCGCCTGTCCGCCCAGCAGCTTGCCGGTCGACTTTTCCGCCACTATCTTGACGATAATCTCCCTGGCGCCCGGGTAGTAGCTCGCGTGTTCAAAGGCCGGGACGATGGATATCAACGTATCGTAGCCGGCTTCCCGTGCCTGCGACTCGTTAAGGCCGACCCTCCCCACGTTATAGTCGAAGACCTTGACGATGGCCGCGCCCGGCACGCCCGGGAAGGTATCATGTCCGCCGGTCACGTTGGTCCCGATGATTCTGCCGTGTTTGTTGGCTGTAGAGCCCATTGGGGCCAGCATCATCTTTCTGGTAATGAGATTTACATTCTCCACGCAGTCGCCACCGGCATAGATATCCGGGTCGCTCGTCTGGAGGTACTTGTTGACGGCGAGGCCGCCGGTAGCCCCGATGGCAAGTCCGGCGGCTTTTGCCAGGGCGACGTCCGGCCTGACGCCCAGGGACAGCAGCACGAGGTCGGCTTCAAGCCCGGTATTTCCGGCGAGAACCTTGCGCACGCGCCCGTTTTCATCGCCCTGAAAGCCGCTGACGCGCTGTCCGCAAATTACTTTTACACCCCTGGACTGCAGTTGTTTTTCGACTTGTACGGCGATATCGGGGTCGAGCAGGGTGGGGAGGACTCTATCCAGGGCTTCGAGGATAGTGACGTGACATCCCTTGCTGACAAAGGCCTCGGCCATTTCCAGTCCGATAAGCCCGGCGCCGACAATCACGACTTCTTTTTTGTCTCCGAGTTTAGATAGATAGCCCCGGATGGCATTGGCGTCCGGAATATCGGTGACCGTGAAGATACCTTCGAGGTCTTTTCCTTTCCAGTCCGGTACTGCCGGGGTGCTTCCCGTAGCCAGGACGAGCTTATCGTATGTCACGGTGGAACACTGCTGCGTTTTGAGGTCGATGATTTCTACGGTGTGAGCCCCGGGGTCGATGGCGGTGGCCCGGGTTTCGGTCAGCACTTCCATGTCCATGATAATCTTGAAATAGTCGGACTGGCGGGCTACCATAATATCCTCATTGTCGATGACTCCCGAAACGTAATAGGGCAGGCCGCAGGTTGCCGTTGAAAGGTCCTCGCCCTGTTCTATGATGGTTATTTTTGCGTTCGGGTCGCAGCGCCGCGCCCTGGCGGCGGCCTTGGGGCCGCAGGCCGTCCCGCCGATGATTACAATATTATTCTGCTTTGGCATGTCAGTACCTCCGGAGATTCAACGTTGATGTTCGGGTGGATATTGGTAAAACACCATTGGACATTATAGCTTCTATTACGTGGTTGTGCCAGTGCTTCTAAACCTCACCCCCTGACCCCCTCTCCAATGGGAATAGATATCATGGAAAAAGGAGTTGGGGGGATGGGGCAATGTCGCGGTTAAGTGGGCAAATAAAAGGGGGAGTCCGCATTTCACGGACTCCCCCTTTTCAATAATTAATTCGATTCAGCCGCTATTTGCCGGCCTTGGAAAGGGGTATGTCTCCCAGGTTTACGTCTTTTTCTGTGCTGAGCTTATCGAAGCTCTTAGGGGCGAAACCTTTTGCCTCTATCTTCAGGTTATAAGTGCCGTCTGCCAGTCCCTCGAACCAGAAGTCGCCGAAGCCGTCCGTGGTGGTGGTCTTTTTATTGCTGGCCTTCGGGCCGGTAAGGGTGCAGGTGGCGCCGATGATGACCTCTTTTTCCACCGGGTCGTAGACGGTGCCGGCGATGAACTTCCTGGGGATATTCAGGTAGTACACCCTCGGCTTGGCTCCCAGCTCGGGCTTCAATATCTCGGCCTTGGCAATGAGGGCTTTAAACTCGGACTCCTCGCCGAACTTGATGGCCTCGGTGGGGCAGGCATCGGCGCAGCGGGGTATTGTCCACTCGCCGCTGTCGAGCAGGTGGGCGCAGCCGGTGCATTTCTGGGCGATGTTCAGGTCTTCATTGAAGAAGATGGCATTGTAAGGGCAGGAGTCCGCACAGGCCTGGCAACCGGTGCATTTCTCCGGGTCGATAATAACCAGTCCGTCATCCCGCTTGTAGATAACTCCTTCGATGGGACAGGCGGGTATGCACGGCGCCTCATCGCAGTGCTGGCAGGGAACCGGGATGTAGTGCATTTTCACCTTGGGCACGGTGCCACGGATGTACTCGTTCAGCCTCATCCAGAACTGACCGGTATCCGGCTGGGGCTTGGCGTAGGGCGTCCAGTCGTTGCCGACATGCTCGTCCTTGCAGACAATCTGGCAGCTGTAGCAGCCATTGCAGATTCCAACGTCTATTACGAAAACCTTCATTTTAGTCCATACCTCCTTCAACCCAGGCGTTAAAGCGCAGCCCGGCCGCCGGGTCGTATTCTCTCTTGAAGGCGTCATCGAATGCCTCGGGGTCAATCTTGCGCCATTCTTCGTAGTCCTCCTCGGTGACATTTTGAACGTCAACCAGGTAACCACTGGTGGCCTGGCCGACGGCATTCCGGGAGGCAACGCCGTAGGGGGCGATGGTATTGATGGCGCCGCCGCGGTCTACCCAGCCCGGAACGAGCGGGTCATGCCGGGCGCCGTGGTCGACGTAAGCAACGCCGGGCATCACTCTCTCCCAGACGCGCGCGCCCACGAGGACGATGCCTCTCTCGTTGAACACCTTGACGATATCTCCGTCTTTAATGCCCCTCTTTTCGGCATCCTTGGGGTGAATCCAGATTGGCTCATATTTATAGCCGTCGGCTCCCAGCACCTTGCATGTCGGCGCTTCCCTTGTCCAGGTGATGTCGTCACCCTGGGCATGGGTCCGCCAGCGGCCGTGGTTGGACATGAGCAGCATCGGGAACATGGCGGCCCTTTCGCTGGAAATCCTCTCGTCGTGCGTAGCGCTCTTTTCAATCCACTTGGGAATCGGCGGCCTTTCCTTGTCATCGGGGAAGTGCTCCGCCAGACGGGCCGAGTAGAATTCCAGCTTGCCGGATGGAGTCTTGAGGGGGTTGTTCTCCGGGTCTTCGTAGAACTTGCAGAAGCCGGGCGGGTCATTCTCCCAGTCCTTGGCTGTCGGGAAGACGTAGTATTTCTTGTCATAAAAATCATCCCAGGAGATGAGGTGCGATATTTCCATATCGTCGAAGACCTGTTTCTGCAGGTCGTGGGTGGTTTTACCCCCCTCACTGAACTTGTCGCCGTAACCGAGCTTCTTGGCTACTTCCAGGACTACTTCGTAGTCGCTCTTGGACTCGCCGACAGGCTTAACGGCCTGCTCCATAATAGCTACACTGTGGAAGTTGACGCCCTGCCTGACGTTGGTAACGATGTCCTCCACCTCAAGCGTGGTGTTGGAGGGCAGGATAATATCGGCGATGAGGCAGTCGTTCTCCAGCCAGGGGTGCTGGGCGACAACGGTTTCAATCTTGGTATTGCGGAAAGCATCGATTGTCCAGTTGCCGTGGTTCCAGCAGGTGATACGGCAGGGGGTATCCGTCCATATCATGTGGATTTCGCAGCCGCCCTCTTTCAGGGGATAGGTGTATTCGATGAACTGGTCTTCCGTGGGCGTCTCGATGGCGCCGCTGCCCCAGAAGGTTAGCGGCGGCTCTTCGATGGCCTGCTGTATATAGGTCTTGGGGATAAGCTGCTTGCCCCAGGCCCGGATAGTGGTGGCGACGGGCTTGGTAATGCGCTCGCTGAGCTCAGGATTGAAGAACCGGGTGCTCCGCAGGCCTTCCGCCCGGGGCATTCCGGTATAGGTTATCTGACTCTGATGAACGCCTGGTCCGCCGAGTCCCTGCATGCCCAGCAGGATACACTCTAAACGGCCGGGCTCGTGGGAGAAGGGGCCGCGGACATAAGAGCCGCCGAAGTAATGGGCGATGGAGGTAATCTTTTTCGACCATTCCCTGGCAAGTGCTTTAATCGTCCATTCCGGTACGCCGCATTTTTTAGAGGCCCATTCCGGCGTCTTGGGTACGCCATCTTCCTTGCCCAGGACGTAGTCCTCGACCTTGTCCATGCCGACGGCGTGTGTTTTTATATAGTCCTTCTTGTAGGTGCCTTCGGTTACCCACATGTAGATGATAGCTAACTGCAAAGCGGCATCGGTGTTGGGGAGGACCGGAATCCACTTATCGCCGTGGACGGCGGCACCGTAGTTGAGGTCCGGGCAGATATATACCTGCTTGATGCCGACCTCCGTCCAGAAGTAGCAGAGGCGGGTGGCGCACTGTCCGGTGAACCCCCAGGGGGTTGTCTCCGGGTCGCCGCCCCAGAACAGGACCATATCGCAGTTTTCGGTCATGTCTTTGATGATGTTGTTGGCGGGGTCCATCATGCCCTGGATGCCCTGCCCCCAGACGTGCTTGGAGCCCCAGTACCAGCCTTCCCAGCTATCGGGGTTACGCACCTGCTGGGTGAAGCCGCCCATCATGTCGAAGAGCCTGCCGGAGTGGCCGTGGGGGGTATGGATGGTCTTGCACTCGCCGTGTCCGTCGCCCTGTACCAGTATGGCCAGGGGGCCGTACTTTTTGTGTATCCTCTTGACCTCGTTGGCCAGCAGGTCGGAAACTTCTTCCCAGGAGATTCTCTTGTACTTGCTCTTGCCGCGGTTCTGGGGGTTCCTCTCGCCGTTGGGGTCCCAGTCCACTCTCTTCAGGGGGTATTTAATACGGTTGGGAGAGAAAGTCCTTTTCTTATAGGCCAGAGAGAACGGCGAGGGGACGGACTTAAGGAGCGGTTTATATTCCTTGCCGTTCCGCGTAATCTTCCAGGGGCGGAACTGTTCGGGCTTGTACTTCCAATCGTAGTGGAATGGCCGTATTCTGACGACTTTGCCGTTTTTAACGTCAACGGCGCATTCGCCCCCGCCCCCGAGCAGGCCGCCGAGGGCTAAGGCTTTAATTACCGTTTTATCTGGCTTGACATTAACTTTTTTGCCTTTTCCATCAGACATTTCAGTTACTCTCCTTCCAAGAATTTGTGTGTGATTATGCTTCTCAGTTGCAGTTTATTACACATGTGAAGACCGGCTCGACTTGGATGGGAATTAAAAAAAGCGACATTTTACACAATGCTCTTAAAATCTACAATAGCAAGCTTCTCCTTGTCAAGTCAGAACGACTGCATCTGTCCTCTGGCAGAATTGCGCAAATCTGCATCATGTAGGGGCATACCATGGTAAAAGCGGTGCGACCGCCCGAATTTATTATCGAATATTAGCAGGCTGGTTTTACTGATAACGCATCAGGTGAGAAAAAAGTCTTTGTTTCGGCGCAACTCTTGTGATGATTTTGATAATATTCAAGGTCTAATTGTGATTTAGTATTGATACGGCATCCTTAGACTTGGACTGTTAGAGAAAAGGGGTGCTGATAATGGCCGGACAGTCGCTTGACGTGCATACCTTCCTTAGAAAGGGAAGCTCCGCGACGGATACCGGGTATCCTGTGGTGAAGTCGGAATACGATAGAGTATGGCAGAAATACTGCGGGTTCCTCGACCTTGACCTGCCGCAGTTCATGTCCATTCAGGAGTCGCTCTTGTTGCAGCAGCTGGAGAAGGTGGCTAACTGCACCCTGGGGAGAAGGTTGATAGGCAACAGGACTCCGGTAAGTGTCGAAGAGTATCGCCACCAGGTGCGATTGACTACATATGAGGACTACCTTCCAGAGCTTGACCGTGGCGACGGCTCCGCTCTGCCCGAGAAGCCCCATGTCTGGGCGAGCACGTCCGGGGCGGCGGGCGGTTGCCGCCGCGTCCCCTACACGCCTGAAGCGTACCGTCGGTCACTCGATAACCTGATGTCGGCTTTCATTCTCGCCTGCTCCCGGCAAAGGGGGCAGAGTTCTCTCGTGGAGGGCGACCGTGTCCTGTATAATGTGGCTCCCGCGCCTTATCTCTCCGGCCTGCTGGCTGACGGGGCGAGCCGGTTGTTCAATCTCCGGCCGGTCATGCCGCCGGATATGCATGACGGCATGGATTTCCGGGAGAAGATAACCAGGGGTTTTGAGATGTCTTTGAGGACCGGCGTGGATATCATGGTGGCCATGACAAGCGTCCTGGTGAAGACGGGCAATGAGTTTAACCGGATGTCCCGCAAGAGTAAAATATCCAGTCACCTTATGCACCCCGGCGAACTTGTGAGAGTCCTGCGGGCTTTCCTGCGGAGCAGGCTGGAGAGCAGGAGCATATTACCCAAAGACCTGTGGCCGCTGAAAGCCATCATCGGCTGGGGAATCGATACCGGCGTCTACCGCGACCTGGTATATCAATACTGGGGTGCCTACCCTTACGAATTTCACGCCTGCACGGAGGCGGGCATTATCGCCGCCCAGAGCTGGACCCGGCGCGGCATGACGTTCTTTCCGCATTCCAACTTCTTCGAGTTTATCCCGGAAGACGAATGGATGAAAAGCCGGGACGACGTTTTTTACGAGCCGCGCACCTTACTCCTGCCCGATGTTAAGCCCGGCGAGCGGTACGAGCTTGTCATTACCAGCTTCTACGGCATGCCGTTCGTCCGGTACCGGCTGGGACACCTTGTCCGTATCACGGCTTTAGAAGACAGGGAGGCGGCGGTTTACCTGCCTCAGATGGTCTTCGAGGCCAGGGCGGATGACCTTATTGATATCGCCGGTTTCACCAGGGTGAGTGAAAAAACGGTTATGCAGGCAGTCGCCAGCTCCGGTATTCATTATGAGGACTGGATAGTCCGCAAAGAAATCAGGGAGGGCAAACCGGCCCTTCACCTTTATATCGAACTCGATGGTGGCAACAGCAAAGTAGACCTGGCGTCGGTTCTTCATGGCGAGTTGATGAAAGCAGACCCTGGTTATCACGACCTGGCCGCCATGATGGAGATGCGGCCGCTGGAAGTAACGGTGCTCGGTGAGGGTACTTTTAAGGACTACTACCGCGTAAAGCAGGAAAGCGGTTCGGGACTGGCCCAGCGCAGGCCGCCGAGGATGAACGCCCCGGATAGCGTTGTCGAAGAACTCCTCAGTCTGGGGGGCAGGCGGAGGGTACCCGTTGCGTAGCGATAGCATGTTTTTCCGGGAAATATATATGGATTCGGAGAGCCGGGTTTGAATGTGTATTTGCTGATACCCATAATCGAAGTTATATTTTGCCTGGGACTGCTGATAGTCCTGATGATTAGCGGGAAGCGCCATGTTGCCAGAAGGCCTTTCGCGGTATTCCTTTTTTTCATGACGCTATGGGGCTTTTTCATCTTCATGATGCGCGCCAGCCCTGACATCCCGACCGCTTTACTATGGGAGAGGTTCGTGTTCTGGGCGATACTGAGCGCCTCGCTATTTTTCTACCGGTTTACCATTTCCCTTACCGGCCTCAGGCCGAATAAGTATTTTATGTATCCGCTGTATATTTCTTATTTTGTGGTTCTCGGTCTTGTTCCGACGGGGCTGGTGGTCAGCGGCATGCAGATGATGTGGTACGGCAAAGCCCCTATCGTCGGGCCCCTTTTCCCCCTCTATGTTTTATGTGCCTACGTACCCATCGTGCTGAGCGCCATGTTGCTGATTAAGCACTACCGTCGTACCCGTGTTATCGATGAAAGAATTCGCGCCCAGTATATCATCGTCGGCATCGCCTCCATGTTTATCGGCGCGACTACCGATTATCTGCCCGTTCTGGGCATAAGCATGTATCCCCTGGGTATCATCGGCAATATCCTGTTCTGCTTGATAGCCACTATATCCATGCTGCGACATAATCTCCTGGAAATGAAAGTGGTTATAAGAAAACTGGCGACCTATTCACTGACGAGTCTGCTTATTTTCTGTGTAATCGGCAGTTTCATCTTCCTGCTGAGTCGGTTTTTCCCTAATTTCATGAGTCCCGTCACCCTGACGATAACCATTATCGCCGTTTTTCTTGCCGCCTCGCTCTTCCAGCCGGTACTCTCCCGGTTGCAGAGCACGGTGGACAGGTGGTTTTTCCGGGAACGGTTTGACCACATCCAGACACTGAGGCGGTTTAATCATGAGACTAAAGGCGACCTCGACCTTGAGCAGCTGTCTTCATCGCTGGTGAATGCGGTGGCTAACGGTATGCAAAGCCAGGGCGTCTATCTGCTCCTGCCATCGCCGGCAACCGGCAACTACGCTACCTATATGTATTCCGGCCGGAAGAGCCGGGGGAGATTGTATTTTTCCGCCAACAGTCCGCTCGTGGCTACCATGAAGCAGCAGAACAATGTCGTCGATAGCACCGACCTGGATGTTATTCCGTCTCTTATCGGTCTCACAGATTATGACCGGCAGACCCTGGAGGGTAATAACATCGAGCTTCTGGTGCCGTTGAAGAACAACGGGCATCTGGCCGGTATGCTGCTCCTTGGCAATAAGATTTCGCGTCAACCCTACTCGAAGGAAGAGAGACGGCTGCTGGAAATGGTCTCGGCTGACGTGGCGGTCAGTATCGATAACGCCAACCTCTATGAGAACATGAAGCAGAAGCAAAGCGAACTGCAAAAGGCGATGGACGGCGTTATCCATGCCGTATCCCTGGTGGTTGAGTCCAGAGACCCGTACACCGCCGGTCACCAGCGGCGGGTAGCGGAACTGGCACGGACTATCGCTAAAGAGATGGGCCTTTCCGAGTGGCAGATGATGGGGATTCATGTCGCCGGGCTTCTCCACGATGTCGGCAAGGTGGCCGTGCCGTCCGAGATTCTCAGCAAGCCCGGTAAAATATCCGAAAACGAATTCAATATCATCAAGAACCACTGCCAGGTCGGTTACGAAATCCTGGAGAGGATAGATTTCCCATGGCCGGTTACCAGGGCGATTCTTCAGCACCATGAAAGGCTGGACGGCTCCGGTTATCCTCAGGGACTGTCCGGGGAAGATATCATCCTCGATGCCAGGATTCTGGGCGTGGCCGATGTCGTTGAAGCCATGTCGTCCCACCGCCCTTACCGGCCGGCCCTCGGACTGGATAGCGCCCTGAAAGAGATATCGCAGGCCAGCGGCATTCTCTATGACACCGAGGTGGTAGAGGCCTGCCTGGCCCTTCTGAAAAAGAACCAGCCCGAGTTCGAGCGGATAATGGCGGCCGCCAGTACCGATTCCGCGCTGGAAACGGTAATGAAGTAAGAAGCCAATCACGAGCGGCTCCAATAGAGGCGGGGTCGCCATACCTGAATAAAAGAAAAGGAGGAGATTAGTGAAATGAAAAGGAGAATGCTGTTTTTCAGCCTGGCTCTGGTCCTGGTTCTTACAGCCCTGATGCCCGGCGCGGCTCTGGCAGCGAAGCCACAGCCGTTTTATGCGGCCGGCGTGATTACCGGTATTGAAGATACCGTGATCGGCGAGAACGCCTTCCCGGCGGGTGAGAGCGGCAGGTGGAGAGTAGTCGGCCGTGAAATTACCGGCCAGCTATCCGGAGATATCAATGCTAGCTTTGTTATGACCTACAGAGCCAATGTCGAGCTGGCGACACAGGCCGGCACCCTGCACGGTGATCTGGTGGCGGCGGACTCTAGCTTTAGGGTCAACGGCAAAATACAGTCGCTGGAGATGGTCCCGACGCCTCTTGGTATCGACCTGCCGAAGCTGACGATTACCGGTAACTGGAACCTGGACGGCAAGGGCCCGGGGAACGGCGATTTTGAGGCATGGGTAATCTTCATACCTGATGAGTATGGCCATGTCGTAATGATTGTAGCCAGCTCATTTGTCATGGAAGGCAAGTGGTAACTATAAGCTAACGCAAGTTAAGGTCTGGATTACGGAATTTCCCGGGGTGGCGGTCCTCCGATATCTATAACGCCGCCCCGGGCGCAACGGGCATTAACAGCGTGGCGCCGGGCTGGCGTTGCAGGTAAGACCTCGTGTATGTCGCCGGGAAGGAATAAATCACCTGCGCTTTGCGGTGCTCCCTGCAGAAGAGAAATAAGCCCACAACCTGGGGCTTCGTCCCGAACGGCCCGATGACCATATTGAACGAATCCTTGGTCTCTTCGTAAATGGCGTCCAGCACTGTCTTAACGGCGTAAGGATTATCCGCCGGCACGTCTCTGACCTCTACCGATGACTTTGAGAGCAGGTCGGCGTTGTTCTGCCGGGCGTATTTGAGATAATCGGGGTTGCCGGTACGCGGGGGATTGGTTATCAGGGCAATTGTTTTAGCCGGGTTATACTGCTTCCATATCGCCAGGGCCCGCTCCGGCTCGAACCCGAGGAAAAGAACCAGAGCTGTTTCCCTGTCCATCGACGGGCTGCCGAAATAATGAGGTATGGTGGTAATCTGCTCGATGCCGCGGGTCAGTCTGGTGGGCAGGTATCGCTGGGTGGTATGAAGCAGGCGCGGCATGCCCAGTTCCCTTTCTATTACCAGGAAGTGCAATAGCTCCAGCAGGTATATCTTGGTAAAGCCGCTGATATCGACGGTAATATAAGGTCCGCCGTCGGCATTCAGTTTGCATTGTTTCAGGATGGCCGCCATCTGCTGAATCCCGTCCACGGGGTTTCCCCGCTGGCAGGAAACGACGAAGATGCCCTCCGTGGTCTTTTTTCGCAGCTCCGTTTGAAGTCGGAACATGTTCTTTTCGACCTGTTTCTTATAGAGCGGGTCTTCGACATTGAAAATGACGGCATACTTCGTCAGGAAGTCGACACCCATCAGGGCAGCGCTGGAAAGGCACCTCTCTTCAAAACTGGCCGAAGAGATGAATAGGTCGTCGGCGCCACGTTTGTTCAGTCTGGGAAGGGACTTAATCTCCGTTGGTTCTGTAACCGCGTTCATTGCCGCCTCCATCGAGGTTATCGGTTGCTGCAGTACGACCTGTTTTAATGACACTATAATCAGGTCGTGGCTCATTGTCAATGCCGGTTTCTTGGGTAAATATGGGTGACTCGTTATGTCCTGCTTGAAAGGTACTGTGCCATTATCATAGTATCTTAGCTATTCTTTAATATTTTTTATGGTATAATTAATATATTGCAGGAATGATTTTCGGTAATCGAGGCGAAGAATGAAATCAAGCTGGAAACGTAATAGTATAATATACATCGTCATTGTACTGGCGGCTATTCTCCTTTTTTCCTTCCTGATTCCGGGGGCCAATGAACCGGAAGAAGTCTCCCTGAGCCAGGTTATCACCATGTCAAAGAACAAGGAGATAAGCAAGATTATGGTTGACGAGGGTACGCTGCTCGTCACTACCATCGAAGGGAAAGAGCTGGAGACAGCCGTAGGTGCCCTTACGATAGTTGACCTCCAGGAACTCGGGTTTGTTCTCCCCGAAGGTGGATTCGCAATAAAATCATCGGGTGGGATTAACTGGGGCGGACTGCTGATAAACTTTTTACCGCTCCTGATTTTCGGTTTTCTGCTTTTCTTCCTGTTCCGGCAGGCGCGCGGGGCCAACAACCAGGCCATGAGCTTCGGCCGCAGCCGGGCAAGGCTTTTCCCGGCCAACCGGGCCACGGTCACTTTTGCCGATGTCGCCGGTGCTGAAGAAGCCAAGCAGGACATGCAGGAAGTGGTAGAATTCCTCAAGGCCAAGGAAAAGTTCCAATCCTTAGGGGCGCGCATCCCCAAGGGCGTGTTGTTAATCGGCCCTCCCGGCACCGGTAAGACGCTGCTGGCAAGGGCGGTAGCCGGCGAGGCTGACGTGCCCTTCTTCTCCATCAGCGGCAGTGAATTCGTTGAGATGTTTGTCGGTGTCGGCGCCTCCCGTGTGCGCGACCTTTTCGACCAGGCCAAGCGGAATACGCCGTGTATTATTTTTATCGATGAGATTGACGCCGTCGGACGCCAGCGCGGCGCCGGACTGGGTGGCAGCCACGACGAGCGCGAGCAGACGCTTAACCAGATTCTGGTGGAGATGGACGGCTTCGATACCAATACCAGCGTTATCGTTATAGCCGCCACCAACCGGCCTGATATCCTCGACCCCGCCCTTCTCCGCCCCGGCCGCTTTGACCGGCGCGTCATGCTGGACCGGCCGGATATCATCGGGCGGCTGGCGATTCTCAAGGTACACAGCAACGGTAAGCCGCTGGATAAGACAGTCGACCTGGAGATTCTGGCCAAAGGGACCGTGGGCTTCAGCGGCGCCGATATCGCCAACTTGGTCAACGAGGCGGCTATACTGGCAGCCCGGCGCAATAAGAAAGCAATAGGTATGGAGGAGCTTGAGGAGTCCGTGGACAGGGTGTTGGCCGGCCCTGAGCGTAAAAGCCGAAAAATAAACCCGAAGGAGAAGGAAGTCATTGCCTACCACGAGTCCGGGCATGCCCTTGTCGCCAGGATGCTGCCCAATGCCGATCCCGTCCATAAAATATCCATAGTATCAAGGGGGATGGCCCTGGGTTACACCAAGCAGCTTCCCATCGAGGACAGGTACCTGATAACACGTTCGCAGTTAAAAGACAGGCTGGCTACCCTTCTCGGCGGGCATGCCGCCGAAGACCTTATCTTTAACGAGAGAACGACGGGTGCTCACAATGATATTCAGCAAGTGACCGACTTTGCCCGCCGCATGGTTACCGATTATGGAATGAGCGACAAACTGGGCACCAGGACGTTCGGCAACAAGCAGGAGATGGTCTTCCTCGGTCGTGAAATATCCGAGCAGAAAGATTACAGCGAGCGCACTGCTCTGGAAATCGACCGGGAGATTGATAAACTTATCCGGGAAGCCTACGATACCGCCAAGAAAATCCTCGGTGAGAACAAGCCTAAACTGAAAGACCTTGCTGAGAAGCTGCTTGCCCAGGAGACTCTCGAGGGCGAGGAACTGGATAAGGTATTTAGCGAAATTGGACTTTCCACACCAAAGAAGCGGGTCAGAAAGACAAAAATTCCGGCACCGATAAAGCCGGTAGCCGAGGGCGAGAAAGT
>DATLAD010000247.1:0-7523 GCA_035527575.1 Dehalococcoidales bacterium | reverse complement strand
CGACCGGAGAAAGACAGGGTCGGCTCTACCGGCGGCGTCGCCAGCGGCCCCGTTTCCTTTATCAAGGCTTTCGATACCGCCACCGATGTCATCAAGCAGGGCGGCACGCGCCGCGGCGCCAACATGGGCATCCTCAATATCGACCACCCTGATATCCTCAAGTTTATTACCGCCAAAGAAGATATGACCGCCCTGACCAACTTCAATATCTCCGTGGCGCTGACTGCCGACTTTATGGAAACGGTTAAGGCGGAGGCAGACTATGAGCTGGTCAACCCGCACACCAAAGAGGTTACGGGTAAGCTCAATGCTAAGGAAGTCTTCGATAAAATAGTGGACATGGCCTGGAGAACGGGCGACCCCGGTATCGTCTTCATCGACCGTATCAACGAAAATAACCCTACCCCTCTCCTCGGTAAAATCGAGAGCACCAACCCCTGCGGCGAGCAGCCCCTCCTCCCCTACGAGTCCTGCAACCTGGCCTCTATCAACCTGTCTAAAATGGTGCTCAAGAAGGGCGGCAAGTATGAGATTGATTACCCCAAACTCGCCAGGACGGTGAGGACGGGCGTCAGGTTCCTCGACGATGTTATCGATGTCAACAAGTTCCCCCTGCCGCAAATCGAGGAGATGACTAAAAAGACCCGGAAAATCGGCCTGGGGATAATGGGCTTTGCCGATATGCTGGTGATGCTCGGCGTCCCTTACGACTCCGAAGAGGCGCTCCGGGTTGCCGCCGATATCATGCGCTTTATCAACGACGAGGCTTTACAGGCATCGGTGGAGCTGGCCGGCGAACGGGGGGTCCTTCCCGCCTTCAAGGGTAGTATCTATGATGTCCCGGAAGGCCCCCGTGTCCGGAACGCCACCCGCACCACCATCGCCCCCACCGGCACGCTGAGTATGATTGCCGGCTGCTCCAGCGGCATCGAGCCCCTCTTCGCCCTGAGCTATACCAAGACCGTGCTGGACGGCACACCGTTCGTCGAGGTCAACCCCTATTTCGAAGAGGCGGCGCGTAACGGCGGTTTCTACTCCGAGGAACTGATGCGGAAGCTGGCCGAGGGCGCTCACCTCGGCGATATTAAAGACGTCCCGGAAGAGATTAAGAGGGTCTTCGTCACCGCCCACGAAATCACGCCCGAATGGCATGTCAAGATGCAGGCCGCCTTTCAGCGGTCCACCGATAATGCCGTTTCTAAAACCATCAACTTCCCGCACGAGGCCACCCGGGAGGATGTCGCCCGTGCTTACATGCTCGCCTACGAGGAAGGACTGAAAGGCATGACCATCTACCGCGACAGGAGCCGTGATAGTCAGGTCCTGACCACCGGCAAGAAAGACAAGAAGGTCGAGGAAAGTGTGACACGCACGCCGCGTAAAAGGCCTGCCGAAACCAAAGGGACTATCACCAAGGTCAACACCGGCTGCGGCACTCTCTACATATCGGTAGCCTACGATGACCAGGGTATCTGCGAGGTCTTTTCCAACCTGGGCAAGGCCGGCGGCTGCGCCTCTGCCCAGCTGGAAGCCATCTGCCGCCTCATCTCTCTGGCGCTGCGTTCGGGCGTCGATGTCGCCCAGGTGGTAAAGCAGCTCCGCGGCATCCGCTGTCCGTCCATCTCCTGGGAGCAGGGCAAGTCCATCCTCTCCTGCGCCGATGCCATTGCCAGCGTCCTGGAGAAGCACATCGGCGGGGACGCCAGGCCCAAGCTGGAGGACTACGGACTGGCCAAGAATATGGCCGGCCAGTGCCCCGAATGCAGCAACATGCTCATCTACCAGGAAGGCTGCTACCACTGCCCGGCGTGTGGATATACGAAGTGCTAGGGGCTATTGACAAATTACACGGAAACGTGTATAATCAATTCTATAAATACCGAGAGGTTATTATGGCAGGTCAACAAGTCTTAACTCAGAACACCTCATCATCATGTACGAAATTAACTGTACTTTTCCATGCAGATTGTCTTAATTGGATAGATACGCAAGAAGAAAATTCATATCATGGTGTTGTTACAGATCCGCCGTACGGTATTATTGAATATACCGAGGAACAATTAGAGAAGAGAAAATCAGGAAAAGGTGGTGTATGGAGGATTCCCCCATCCATTGGTGGAAGTGTAAGGCAACCACTGCCTAGATTTACCATATTAGATAAAGATGACCTCGAAAAATTATATTGTTTCTTCCTTACGTGGGCAAATAAATTAAAGTTAATTCTAGTTCCAGGATCTCATATACTTATAGCAAGTAGTCTTATAGTTTCTGATGTTGTCTCATCAGCAATGAGAAGCGCCGGTTATGAAAAGCGGGGGGAAATAGCTAGACTTGTGAGAACGCTACGTGGTGGTGATCGACCTAAAGGCGCTAATGATGAGTTCCCAGACATAAGTGTTATACCACGTTCATGTTGGGAACCTTGGTTATTATTTAGAAAACCTTTTGAAGGCAAGGTTTCAGATAATTTGAGAAAGTGGAAAACCGGTGGTTTACGCAGGCTTCCTGATGGCAATCCTTTTCCTGATGTCCTAATAAGTCAACGTACTCCCAAACGAGAAAAAAATATTGCTCCTCACCCATCATTGAAGCCACAATCTTTCTTAAGACAGATAGTATGGGCTATGTTGCCTTTCGGTGAAGGCGTGCTCCTAGATCCATTTGCTGGAAGTGGTTCCACTCTAGCAGCCGCTGAAGCGTTGGGATACCGATGTAACGGTGTAGAGATTAATAGGGAATATTATGAAATCGCCATCAAGTCTATTCCAATGTTGGCTGAGTTACCAAATGGTTTGCAGCAGGCTTTTGCTGCTGCAAATTGGATTGATCAGGTTGATAAGTAACTAACTCATCATCTTACCTTGTCAGTTTGATTTAATGAAGGAAGAGAATAAATCCAATTATTCATCATTTTCTTATAACCTGATTCTTTTACACTAGCTGTGATTGTTCTCCGACTCTGTGCAGAACGACCTGCGAATTGCCAATCATCCTTCTTTAGTTGAGCCCCGATTACCATGAGAAAGCGAAAAGGCTTGGGTAATATACCCAAAATTTTATCTCGTTGTACGTTAGAATCGAAGACGAAAACCATTAAAAACACTTCTTCTGGGTTATGTCCCTGCCATGATTTTAGATATCGTGAACCCTTTATTTCTATTCCAATATTTGTATATTGAACTGAATCATCTTGGAACATATTCTTCGGAACTAGGTCAGGGTGACCATTGTGATAATTGTTCTTTGCTAGACTTAGACAATATTTCGGTAATGCGGTTGACATGAACTCCCCAACAATACTACTAAAGTTGGCAGGCATCATTAATGTTTCAAGTCTTCCCATTTTTTTAGAATTCAGTTGACGGTTGATAAACCCTAAAAATTCTATGAAATCCTGCATTGCTTGAAAGACATGAGAAGGCTTGCATCCATAAGGTATCTTAGATTGGGTATTAATATAGTCAATATTTAGTGGTTCAGGAATAGTGGCCTTTTTTTCCAAGTTATCTATCACTATTGTTTCCAACTCTCTCTGCCATCGTTACGGTTGGATTATATCAGATACTGGAAATAATTTGCTAATAACCTCCCCTAAAAAACATGCCTCCATTCCCTTTTTCCTCCCCACCCCCGAAAGGGGAGTGCGCAGCGAGAGGGGGCGCCAGCCCCTCTCTAATTTATTCCCCCCTTCCCTTCACTAATACCCAAGGGAAGGGGGCCAGGGGGATAGGTCACAACTAAAAACAGCAGGGGTGAGGAAAATACAGGCCACCCCCTTTGACACCCCCACATTCCGATGTTATCATTATTTCGTTGGAGTAGCTCTACATAATAAGCTAATACTGTATGCCAAATATTGAACTATATATAGCCCTCCTGGTGGTCTGCCTGGTGCTTTCCGCCTTCTTCTCCGGCTCGGAAACCGCCTTCATCTCCCTGCAGCGTTTCCGCCTGGAGCACTTAATTAACACCAAAGTCAAGGGCGCCAGCGGGGTCGCCAGAATGATTGAGCGGCCGGAGCGGTTCCTCTCCGTCGTCCTCTTCGGGAATACCCTGGTCAATGCCGCCGCCGCCGCTTTGGCCACCTCCATATCTATCTACATAGGCGAACGCTCCGGATTGTCCGAAGGCCAGAGTATCTTAATCGCCACCGTCGTGCTGACGGTAATCCTCCTGATATTCTGCGAGGTCACCCCGAAAACCATCGCCGCCCAGCATGCAGAAGGGCTGTCCCTGGTTCTTCATCGCCCGTTACAGATAATCTCCTGGGTTTTCACTCCCTTCGTCATCGCGCTCAGCTGGATAAGCTCGGGGTTTACCCGGGTTGTCGGCGGCACGCCGGTGCCCAGGTCCATTATCAGCGATGAGGAAATCCGCACCATGATATCCGTGGGCCGCAAAGAAGGCACCGTGGAAGAGGCGGAAGCCAAACTGCTGCACAAGGTCTTCGACTTCGGCGACCGCCCCGTCTACGAGGTCATGGTGCCCCGCCTGGAAGTGGCCGCCCTGCAGCAGGGCTCCACCATTGCCGACTTCCTCAAGCTCTACACTGAAAAACCTATTTCCCGCTTCCTGGTCTACAAGGACAACATGGATAACGTCACCGGTGTACTCTCGGTAAAGGACGTGCTCATGGCGCGCGCCAAAGGCACCATCAGCAACGAGAGCACCATCGACGACCTTATCCGCCCGGCCTACTTCACCCCCGAGAGCAAACGCATCAACGAGCTCTTTTTCGAGATGCGCGATAACGGTTATCGGATGGCGGTAATTGTCGACGAATACGGCGGCACGGCGGGGATTGTCAGCCTGAGTCGACTGGTCGAGGAGATTGTCGGGGAGGTCGGCGACGAGCTGGCCGGCGTGGAAAAAGACTATGAGATAATCAACGAATACACCTTCCAGATTGACGGCAGCATGCGCATCGACGAAGCCAACAAGGAGATGGAACTCAACCTGCCCGAAGGAGAAGACTACGAGACGGTCGCCGGCTTTATCCTCAGCCTGCTGGGGCACGTACCCCGGCGCAACGAACAGCTGCGATATAAGGGCTCAAAGATAGTGATAACCGAAATGAAAGGACAGAAGATAGAAAAAATCCTGCTGACCCGGGAAAAACGAATTAAACCCGAACCGAAAATAGAAAAAGAATGATACTATGGGCGGCCAAGAACTAGCTTATCTGATATTAATTATTGTCTTTATCGCTCTAACTGCCTTCTTCTGCAGTTCGGAGACGGCTTTCCTCGCCCTGCAAAGAGTGAGGCTGGAGCACCTGGTCAGCACCAAGGTAAAAGGTGCCGGGCTGGTGGCTAAAATGATTGAGAAGCCGGAAAACATCCTCTCCATCGTCCTCCTGGGAATCAATATCTGCAATACAGCCGCAGCCGCCCTGGTGACCGCGCTGGCGATCGACATGTGGGGAGAGCAGGGTATCCTCATCGCCACCGCGATTATCACCGTGGTTATCCTCATCTTTGCCGAGACCACACCCAAAACATACGCCGCCCAGCATTCGGAAAAGATTACTCTGTTATTCGTCCGCCCGCTGGAGTTCGTCTCCTGGCTGTTCACGCCGTTCGTGTCGGCATTAAGCTGGATAGCCGCGGGATTCGCCAGGCTTGTAGGGGGAACGCCGGTCTACCGAACGCTGGCCAGCCCGGAGGAAATCCGCACCATGATATCGGTGGGGCATAAAGAGGGTACGGTGGAGGAACATGAAGCCAGGCTGCTGCACAAGGTCTTCGAGTTCGGCGACCGCCCCGTCTACGAGGTTATGGTGCCCCGCCCGGAGGTTGTCGCCATTACGCAGGGCTCAAAACTCTCCGACCTCCTGGCGCTCTACGCCGAGAAGCCCATGTCCCGCTTCCCGGTCTACAAAGAGAATATGGACAACGTCGTGGGCGTCCTCTCGGTGAAAGACGTCCTCATGGCCCTGGCCAAAGGCACCGCCAGCGAGGAGAGCACTATCGACGACCTGGTCCGTCCGCCCTATTTCGCCCCGGAGTCCAAGCACATCGACGAGCTCTTTGCCGAAATGCGCGATGAGAACTACCGTATGGCGATGGTCGTCGACGAATACGGCGGCACGGCGGGAATCGTCACCCTTACCCGCCTGGTCGAGGAGATTGTCGGGGAGGTCGGCGATGAGCTGGCCGGCGTGGAAAAGGACTATGAGAAAATTAATGAATACACCTTCCAGATTGACGGCAGCATGCGCATCGATGAAGTTAACGAAGAGATGGGGCTCGAACTGCCGGAAGGGGAGGACTACGAGACGGTCGCCGGTTTTATCCTCAGCCTGCTGGGCCACATACCCCGGCGCCACGAACAGCTAAGGTACAACGGCCTGAAGATGGTCATCACCGAAATGAAGGGACTCAAGATTGAGAAAATACTGCTGACCAAGGAACGCCAGGCCGCCGCGTTGCGGAAAGAGCGCAACAAGAACAAAGATGAAACGGGGAAAAAGACCCGCAAAGACCTTAATGCCTGAGAACCCTCCGCACTGATAATATTTTTACTCGAGGGAGAATATGCAACGTCTGCGCATCAGATTCAGCCGGGGAGAAGAGATTAAGTTCATCTCCCACCTCGACTTAATGCGCCTGTGGCAGCGGGCGCTCAACCGCGCCGGCGTAGCCCTGGCTTACTCGGAGGGTTTTAGTCCCCACCCCCGCATGTCGCTGGCGGCGCCGCTGGCCCTGGGCGTCACCAGCGAAGCCGAGTTGATGGATATTGTCCTGGCGAAATGGTCCTCCCCCCACACCTTCACCACCTCCGTCAGCCGCCAGCTGCCGCGCGGTATCGAAATCAGCCAGGTCTATAACACGCCCCTTACCATGCCGTCGTTGCAGTCCCAGATCCGCTTCGCCGAATACATAGTAGACATAGAAACCGAAAAGGGGCAGGAGGACGTTGAATCGGTCGTTACCGCCCTGCTGGCGAAGGAAAGCCTCCCCTGGGAGCACCAGCGGGATACGGGGCCGCACCGCTACGACCTGAGGACCCTGGTTGACGATGTATGGCTTATCGGCTGTCATGCCGGACACTGCAACATCGGGATGAGGCTGCGCTGCGATAGCAACGGCTCGGGGAGGCCGGAACAGGTTGCCGCCGCCCTCGGCTTCGAAAAATACCCGTTATCAATACACCGCACCAAGCTGATTCTCCAGGCGAGCTAATGTGATTATTATGAAACCTATCCCCCTGACCCCCTTCCCTTGGGTATTGATGAAGGGAAGGGGGACACAGGGGGTGAGGTAGAGAACTATAAGGGGATACAGGGGGAGGGTTACAAGATTATAAAATCAACTCCAGAGCAAAGAGTGCTGCGTTTTATTCAGGCACACCGGCTCGCCACCAGTGGAGAAAGACTGCTGGTGGCCGTGTCCGGCGGCCCGGACTCAGTGTGCCTGCTCCATATCCTAGTCAAGCTGCAAAAAGAGCTGAATGTAGAACTGCACGTCGCCCATCTCAATCATCAGCTGCGCGGCGCCGAGTCCGAAGCCGATGCCGCCTAT
>DATLAD010000246.1:0-3040 GCA_035527575.1 Dehalococcoidales bacterium | reverse complement strand
TATCCGCCTCGACTCGCTGTCCTCGATATTGGTGCCGTAATTGCCGATGAGGGGGTAGGTGGGTATCAGAATCTGGCCGGCGTAGGAGGGGTCGGTAAGCATTTCCTGGTAACCGGCCATGCTGGTGTTGAAGACCGCCTCCCCGATGGTATCCGTCTCCGCCCCGAAGGTATAGCCTTCGTAGACCGAGCCGTCCGCCAGGACTAATATCGCCGATTTAGCCATGATTTTTCCTTTGTCCTTGTCTTTCTGTCATTCCCGCGAAAGCGGGAATCCATGGGTGGGGGAAGACGTTCTGGATTCCCGATCAGGTCGGGAATGACGTTATTCAACCTTTTTAAACCTTATAATTAATTTACTCCCGTTTCTATTTTCATCGTTTCATCCATGTAGACCGGGTTCCCCAGGTAGAGGGTCGCCATGACCTTGCCCTTTAAAGTCTGACCGTCCAGCGGGGTGTTTTTACCCTTCGATGCGAATTTATCCGCATCGACCACCCACTCTTTATGAAGGTCGAAGATGGTGACATCCGCAGGGGCCCCGATTTCCAGAGTGCCCAGCTTTTCATAGCCAAGGACTCTCGCCGGGCCGACGGTCATGGCGGCGATGAGGGTGTTCAGACTCAGTTCGCTGTTGAAAATCAAGCCTGCCAGGCTGCCGAGAGCCGTTTCGAAGCCGCTGATGCCGAAGGCCGCCTGCGTGAACTCACAGTCCTTATCGGCGGCGGTGTGGGGGGCGTGGTCCGTCGCGACGATGTCGATAACGCTGTCATTCAACGCCCGGAGCAGGGCCAGGGTGTCCCGCTTTGTCCTCAGGGGCGGGTTGACCTTGGCGTAGGTTTTATATTTCAACACCGCTTCCTCGGTGAGGGTGAGGTGGTGGGGGGTGACCTCTGCGGTTACGTGTACGCCCTGTTCCTTGGCGGTGCGGATAAGCTCCACCGAGCCCTCGGTGCTGACGTGGGCGATGTGTATATGGCCTCCGGTCTCGCGGGCAAGGTCGAGGTCGCGCTGGACGATTAACTCCTCAGCGGTGGCCGGTATGCCGCGCAGTCCCATCTCCAGCGAAATAACGCCCTCGTTTATCTGGCCGCCCTGGCTGAGAAAAAGGTTCTCGCAGTGGTCGATTATCGGCCGGTTGAAGTCGCGACTGTACTCGAGGGCCCGGCGCATGATTTCCGGGCTGCTTACCGGCGAGCCGTCGTCGCTGTAGGCGATGGCTCCGGCCATTTCCAGCTCGCTCATATCAACCAGTTCCTCTCCCTGGCGGCCGACGGTGACGCAGCCGATGGGGAAAACGCGGACGACGCCCTCTCTAGCGGCTAACGTCTTTACGTAGTTAATCATGGACTCGTTGTCCAGGGGAGGATTGGTGTTGGGCATGCAGCAGACGGTGGTGAAACCGCCCCGCGCCGCCGCCGCCGTCCCCGTGGCGATGGTCTCCTTCTCCTCGTCGCCCGGCTGCCGGAGATGGCAATGGAGGTCGATAAAGCCGGGGCAGACAATCAAACCCTCGGCATCGAGGACAGAGTAATCTGCCTCGGGGGGTGTGCCGTCTCCCATCCAGGCGATTTTACCTTCTTTAATAAGCAGGCCGGCGGTTTTATCGATATCCTGGGCAGGGTCGATAATGCGGCCGCCCCGTATCAGCAAAATTTCTGCCATTTTCTATTACCCCATGAATTAAAATACTATTATATTTACCTCACTCATGGTGAGCACGTCGAACCATGAGGTCTTGCCCCTCGACAAGCTCGGGGTGAGCGGTATTGAGAGGTGTTTTTGTTTCATTCATAAGCAAACATGGACTAACGATGTCCTCCCGTATAGTGACTGGGTTTGAAGCCGTGGGCATCCGCTTCCTCCGCCGTGTTGAACACAATCAGGTTCTCCGGCCGGATGGTCCTGGCCCAGTGGCTGTCCGCGTCGTGGTATTTCTTGGTGTCCAGCTTGCCTTCGTGCCATTCGGTGCTGGCCACGAATTTCGGCTCGAAGCCATGCTCGCAGTAGATACACCGCAGCGTCAGGGGCCGGGTTTTAACTATCTTAAATTCAGGCCGGAGGTACTTCGTTTCGGTAGCCTGAATCGATACGCACCTCGGGTTGGGGCACACCGGGCTGATGTCATGGCGGTAGACGGGGTATTCTACCAGCGGCGGTGAATCCACCTTCGGAACGGCGACTTCTTTTGTACCCAGCAGGAGCGCGAGGAGCGCCATCCTGACCGGCACCCCGCGGGTGGCCTGTTTGAAGTACATGCTCCGCTCGTCGGCATCGACTTCACAAGCCAGTTCGTCCACTCTGGGCAAAGGGTGCATAACCAGCGTTTTACGGAAAGCTTTACCCCTGAGCAGTTTTTTATCCACCACGCGATATTTCTCCTTGAAATCCTGGCCTTCTTCACCGGCGGCGAACCTCTCTTTTTGGGGTCGGGTGACGTAGAGGGCATCGACGCCCTCCTTCAGCTCGACCTGGACGCTGATGTCCGGCATCATCGCCAGCTGGTGGGGGCTGCTCGGTGTGGTATAGATGGCATCCAGGGGGAAGAGATTGTCTTTATCTGTCTTATCGGAATCCGCCAGTCTTTCCACCTCGCCACCGTATTCCGTGACCAGTTTGTTGATAACGTGCTCCGGCACCTCCAGCCCCGGGCTCGGGCAGAAGAGGATATCAGCGCCGAACTTGGCCAGAGCGAAAATCAGGGAGTGTATGGTTCGGCCGTATTTCAAATCGCCCCACAGGGCAATTTTAAGTCCTTTGATGGTATGCCTTTCCTTCTGAATGGTGTAAAGGTCGCACAGGGTCTGGGACGGGTGCTGATGGCCGCCGTCGCCGGCGTTTATCACCGGGATACCGGCGTAGTCGGCCATGACGCGGGCGGCCCCTTCCCATGGGTGGCGGATAACGATTATATCGGCGTAGCCTCCGACCACTCTGGCCATGTCCGCGATGCTTTCACCCTTGGCCAGCGACGTGGCGCCGACATCCGAGACCGTAATGACACTGCCGCCGAGGCGGTGCATGGCGGCCTCGAAGGAAAG
>DATLAD010000245.1:0-3502 GCA_035527575.1 Dehalococcoidales bacterium | reverse complement strand
TTTCCTGACCTGCGGGTGCTGCAACATTTCGTCCAGAACATCATACGGGGCCTTGCCCGACGCCTTCAGGGAGTCGAGGTGCACCACCATGCCGACGGATATACTCTCGCGGTTGGTATAAAGGAAGCTGCCTCCCCGCATCCCCGCGGTTGTCCCCACGAAGCTGATATCCGCCCCTTCGTCCCGGACGAGGTGAAACCGCTCATTAATAGTCGCCTCGGGCAGTCCCAGGAGCAGTTTTATACCAACGCCCATGTCTTTAGCTTTGAAATCTTTTCGCAGGCCGGCTTTTTTAGCCATAAAGGACAGGACTCCGTCGGCGGCGATGACGATACTGCCCCGCAGTTCTCCCTCCCGCCCTTTTACGGTAATTCCGGCAACCCGGCCGTCCTTCTTAATAATATCCTCCGCCGTGCAGTCGCAGAGCAATAAAGCCCCTTCCCTGACAGCCTCAGCGGCCAGCCAGCTATCGAAAGCCGGGCGGAACACGGTGTAGCCGTTGTAAGGCGGCTGCTCGAACCTCTCATTTTCAAAGGTCAGGGAGACGGCCGATTCCGGGGTCATGAAGGCCAGCACTTTTTTATAGACATGCCGTTCCAGCGGCGCCCGTTCTGGGAAGTCGGGGAGCATTTCGTTCAGGACGGGGGTATTGTGCAGCAGCCCGCCGAACATGTTCTTGGCGCCGGGGTATTTGCCCCGCTCCACCAGGCAGACATCCAGTCCGGCGCGGGCCAGTTTGAGGGCCGCCATGCTGCCGGCCGGCCCCGCCCCTACGATGATAACGTCAAAATATTTCGCCATTGTTCTTCGCGCGCCTGATTCTTTCAATCAGTTTCGGTAGCACGTCTTTAAGGTCGGCGGAAATGCCCACGTCCGAGTTCTGGAAGATAGGCGCCCGCGGGTCGCGGTTAACGGCGACAATCTTTCCCGAGTCCTGGATGCCGCCGACGTGGTGGGTCGCCCCGGAAATGCCCAGCGCCAGGTAGAACTCCGGGCTGACGACCTTGCCTGTCTGTCCAATCATGCGCTCCCGGGGGATTTTACCGCCATCCACCACCGGACGGGTGGTGCCGATAGCCCCTTCAATAAGGCCGGCCAGATCTTCGACCAGGGGTAACAGCTCGTCGGTGGCCGCCCCCATGCCTGCGGAGACGATGGTATCGGCATCGGCAACGTCCACGGTCTGATAATCGGCGGGCAGGTACTCGAGATGCCTGGCCTTTATCGACCCGGCAGTCAGTTTAGGCTCGATAACCAGAGTCCTTACCCTACCCGCCCCGGCGGCAGGGGCTGCGTTTAAGGCCCTCGGGTCCATGGTGACCAGCATCGTTTTGTCCGTCTGAAAAACGACCTCCTGGTACAGCTGGTCTCCGTAGACGTGCCGGTAGAATTTCGGACTTCCCGGCCGGGAAAGCTCGATTCCGGCACAATTTGAAATTACCCCTGTCCCCAGTAGCGCCGCCAGTCGGGGGGCCAGATCTCTGCCGACCGTCGTATAACCCATGAGAAAGAGCCAGGGTTTCTCCGATTGTATTCTCGGTAACAGGGCTGCTGCATGCGCTTCGGCGGAGGGGTATTTGAGCAGGGGGTCTTGAAATACATAAGCCCTGCCGACTCCGTACTTGCCGAAAATGTCTGAATAGTCCTGGGGCTGGTCGCCGAGCACCAGAGCCGTTACGGTGCCCCCGACCTTTTCCGCAACCTGCCTGGCCCCGGTAAGAAGTCCGAGGCTCAATTTACTGATTTCTTCGTCGTTGCCGTTTATTTCCGGCAGCACCCAGATATTTCTTGTCCTGGCCACTTTCGCCTTTTCTCTACTGGTATAACTAATTGTCATAGTCGGGCTTGACCCGACTGTCCAGACCACCCTCCACCCCTCTGGATTCCCGCCTTCGCGGGAATGACGTAATCAAACAGCCTTCGTTAAATCATCCGGCCGACATATTCGCCTTCCAGTATCGCCATGTCTATTTTACGCGGCGCCACGCAGTCGCCGATACGGTAAAGCTCTTTAATTTCGCCCTTCAGGGCTTTATAGAGTCCGTCTTCGGCGCGGTTGCCCAGGGCGTAGACCACGGAATCGTAACCGCTGAAGGTATGCCACTCGTTGGAATAAAAGTTGAGGCCGTTGACCTCCAGCCCCTTTATCTCCACGACGGCGAAGTCGGGCGTGAAGGTGACGCCTTTCTGCGCCAGGCGCTGGTGGGCCAGGTACGAGTCCTGCGACGGCCCAAGCTCGGAGCCGATGGTCGGCGACGAGGTAACTATATGGACTTTCCGGCCCCGGTCGGCGAGGAATTCCACCGTAGCCGTGGCCTGGTGATGGCCGTCGTTATCGATGAAGAGGACTTTCTCGCCGATATCCTTCTCATTCAGAAGCGCCTGCCAGACGTTGAAGATATTCGGGCCGTCGGCGCCGGGCAGCGGGCACTCCCTGGGCACCGACCCTGTAGCGATAATAACCACGTCGGGGTTCTGCTTGAGGACGAAATCGGCGGTGACCTCTTTGTTCAGGACGATTTCCACCGGCAGCAACTTGAGCTGGTTCTCCTCGTTGCGGATAACGGCCCCGATTTCTTCCCGTCCCGCCCCCAGGGCGGCGATATTAACCTGCCCGCCCGGTTTATCCGCCTTCTCGTAGAGTGTAACGCTGTGGCCGCGCCGGGCGGCAATCCCGGCGGCGCGCAGGCCAGCGGGCCCCCCGCCGACAATCAGCACCTTTTTCTTAATCGGGGCGGTCTTGACGGAGCCGGCGCCGCGTTCTTTTTCAAAGCCGATGTTCGGATTCTGGATACAGCCGATGTCCTTGTTAAGGCCAACGCGACCGTAGCAGCCCTGGTTATCGGCAACGCAGAAGCGTATTTCTTCCAGTCGCCCTTCTTTGGCTTTATTGGCCATTTCGGGGTCGCATATCTGGGCGCGCACCATGCCAATCATGTCGGCCTGTCCGTCGGCCAGCACCCTCTCCGCCATGACGGGGTCGTTAATCCGTCCGGTGCAGAAAACGGGCAGGTCGACCACCTCTTTAATACCGGCGGACAGTGGAATCGTATACCCCAGGGGGGTGTGCATGGTGGCACCCACCAGGTAGAGGTTGTAAAAGGTGGCTAAACTCAGGTCTATAAAATCGATATTTCCGGAAGCTTCGAAGTGGCGCGCCATCTCTTTAGTATCTTCAAGAGTCAGGCCGCCCTGCACCATCTCGTCGGCGCAGAGACGTATCCCCAGCGTGTAGTCCGTCCCCACTGCCGCCCTGACCGCCTCAATGACCTCCAGCGGAAACCTCATCCGGTTTTCCAGGCTGCCGCCGTAATCGTCCTTGCGCAGATTGGTCAGCGGAGAAAGGAACTGCCTTATCAGAGAGCTATGGCCAATCTGTAGCTCAACGCCGTCGAAGCCGCCTTCGCGGACATGGCCGGCCGCCCGGCAGAAATATTCAATGATTTCCCCGATGTCTTCTATTTCCATTTCCTTGGGCACTTCCCGGAACATGAAGTCGGGC
>DATLAD010000244.1:0-5941 GCA_035527575.1 Dehalococcoidales bacterium | reverse complement strand
ATGATGCTGCCGAAATCATGGATATCTTTGAGAAGTGGCTATTAACCAAGCTGAAGCCGGTCGCCCAAAAGATGCTGAAAAGCCTAGCGAGAGGAAAGTAGAAAGTGCTGGCTGAAATTCCCTATGCAGTGTTCATTGCCGCGGCCATTCTGGCCGGACTCTGGTGCTCGAACATATTCTATGACCATAAAGTTCCACAGTACCTCTCCCGGAAGATCGGACATATGGCCGGAGGCACGGCGCTGCTGCTCTGCGCCTTGCTGTTTGATTCGTGGCTGTGGCCGTTAATCCTGTCGGTAGGCTTCACGGCATTACTCCTCGGCGCCAGGTTTATCAAAGGCAACCTATTCAGGGGAGTCGGCGGCGCCGGGAGACCGGTAGCCTTTGCCGAGGTCTGGTTCCCCGCAGTATCTGCGGTCAGTATCGCGGTAGGGTGGGTGTGGCTAGGAGACAGGTGGCTGGCCATCCTGCCGGCTCTTTTTATGGCCTATGGCGATGCCGTGACCGGCCTGACCAGAAGCGTGGTCTACAACCGGGAGTTCAAGGGCAATATGGGCAGCGTGGCCATGCTGGGCGCCTGCCTGCTGCTTGCCTGGTGCTTTTATCAACCGCTCTGGATCGGTGTTGCCGGCGCCGTGGTCGCTACCCTGGCCGAGAGGTTTACGCCGATGTCGAAGGGGTTCTGGGATGATAACTGGAGCATAGTTCTGAGTTCACTGCTGGTTATGACTCTATTGTTACCGTTATGAAGATTCTATTAGTGCAACCAGATGAAAGAATTTTACCTGGACTCAATTTTGGAGGACTGATGGTGCTAGAACCAATGGCCCTCGAACTCCTCGCAGGTTCTATCCCTGAGCATACGGTCAAGATAATAGACATGAGGATGGCAAAAAGCCCTTTGAGTTACTACCTGAGTGAATTCAAGCCAGATGTAGTAGGGGTTACAGGCGTGACTGCTCTACATAACTCAATGCAAAATATAATAACCAGGTCCAAAGCATATGGCGCTTTCACAGTAGCTGGAGGCTGTCACGCCTCCTTCGCTTATCGACAATTCTATGATTTAGATGTTGTAGTAGTTGGAGAAGGAGAAGGCAGCTTCAGAATGCTTATCTCAGCCTTGGAAACCAATTCATCTCTGGAGGAAGTCCCAAATTTGCAAATTCACAAAGATAATGAGTGGGTGCCAACCAAGCACGTAGCACTGGACGAATGGCCTTTGCCCAGAAGAGATTTGGTGGAAGGTAACAAGTATACCCTCTTTGGAAAAGACTTTTTGGTAATGGAAGCGACCCGAGGTTGCCCCCACCGATGCAAATTTTGTGTGACACCTCATCTATTCAAAGGGAGATACAGGGTCAGGCCAGTAGAGCAGGTCGTGGATTACATTGCTTCCAAACTTCAGCCGATAATATTGTTCCCCGATAGTGATTTCCTCGCTTCCTCTAAATATGCTTGGTCATTACTGGAGGCGATTAAGAGGTCAGGGTTGAGGAAGAAGTACATGATAATGGTAAGGTCGGATGAGATAACCGCTGAGCCTGAGTTGATAAGAGAATGGGGCAAAGCCGGACTTCTGAGTGTATTTATAGGGTACGAGGGGATAGACCAGATACAATTAAACAAGTTCAACAAGGATAATTTAATCTCCAACAATGAACAAGCGGTGTCTATATTAGATGAATGTGGGGTAATCTCAATAGGCACTCTAATCGTTGACCCATCTTGGGAAGTAGAGGATTTTAGGAAGGCCAGGGCGTACTCTAGAAAGCTTGAAAGCGATGTCACACTTTTCAGTATATTAACTCCGTTCCCGGGGACTGATATCTTTCCGGAATACGAAATCATCGAAGACTACCATAATTTCGATGTGATTCATCCCGTCGTAAAAACTTTCCTGCCCCCAACGCAGTTTCAAAGGGAATTTCTGAAATTAGCCAAAGCTACTATCAGTGACCACTCATTTAAACTAGGAAGGAAATTAGTAAAGCACGGCTTGCTCAATGTCATACCTAAAGTTGTGTTTGGATTAGCACAATATATCAGGAAAATGGGTAACACCGAAGGTTACAAAACCCATGAGTAAGGTAAAAGCCCACCTCTGGACCCTGCCGCGGTGGTTTGCATCTCCGTTTTTTGGTAGCAATCTACTTCTCGGCGCTGTCTTCGCCGGCGGCATAAATGCCAACGCCTGGATAGGGCTGGCTGCCGGGCTACTGGTGATGGCGGGGGGCCATTCCTTCAACAGCTTTCTCGATTACTCCTGGACGGGGCTGGATAAAGGCGAGATTGAAAATAGGAGCGCGGAGAAGGATTACTGCGGCGGCCAGAATATTATAGAGGCCGGTATTGTTACCCCCAGGGAGGTATTACTGAACGCGGTCGGCTGGTACGTGCTGTCGGCCTTACCGATTATTTACCTGGCCGTTAAAGTCGGCTGGCCCATCTTGCCGGTCTGGGTTCTTTCCATGCTGATAACCTTCTGGTACTCAAAGGCAAAGTTCAACTGGACTCACGAACTCGCCCTGTTTATGGGCGCTGGTCCCCTGGCGGCTCTTATCGGGATGTATTCCGTGACGCCGACTCCGGAGTGGTGGATAGGGATAGTCGCCGGCGCCCCCGCCGGCCTGATCCTCTCTTTCGTCGGACTGCCGCTGGACGAGTATCCGGATGCGGAGGCCAACCTGAAAAAGGGAGTCAAGTCAATAGCATACAAAGTATGGCAATATGATATCGATTTAGGATTTTATCTCTTGACCTGGATTATGTTCGTCTATCTCCTGCAGGTGTTCCTGATAGCCGTTGGCATCCTGGCGCCGCTGACCTGGCTCACCTTTGTCCTGGTGCCCATGTTCATGGCCGCCGTCGTTTTCCTCAAAAGAGACTTCAGGAAGGCAGCCGGCATCCTGGTAATCATAGGCACCTGCTATCCGGTACTTATGCTCTTAGGGCAGATATTTGGGGGCTGAAATGAATAGTCCGAAAATTATTTCGATTGGGTTCGCTGTTCCGGAGAAAAGCTATACCCAGGAAGAAATGTTCCAGGTGCTCGGATACCCGCAGCGCTTCCAGAGGTTTTTCAAAGAAAGCGGGATTGAAAAAAGGCATCTCTGCATACCGCCAGACGAAGCGATGAAGGCCAGCTGGCAGCAGCAGCAGGAGGCATACAGGGATTGGGCCGTCAAACTCTCCCTGCAGGCGATAAACGAGTGCCTGGACGACAACAGCGCCGGGGATATCGCCTGCCTCGTCTACGGGAGCTGCACGGGGTTTGCGCCCGGCCCAACGGTGGCCCATTACCTGGCTGAAAAGTTGGGACTGAGCCCTTCCACTTATTACACCAACATAATCGGCCAGGGATGCGAGAGCGGCTTTCCCGGGCTCCGGAGAGCCTATGATTTTGCGGTGGCCACCGGCAAAAAAGCCCTGGTCGTCAACTGCGAGCTCTGCTCATGCACTTACTACCCCGATTCCGGGGATAGACCGGATCCTGAGAATCACTATGAGCTGCTCCGCAGTAATGCCCTCTTTGCCGATGCCGCCTCCTGCGTCCTGGTAGGGTCCGATGAAGACCCGCGGTACCCGGTCATCATCGACATGGAGACATATACCAACACCGATTTCATTCACGACCTCGGCTATACCTGGCGCGATGGCCGGCTGAGGGTCATGCTATCGCGGCGGGTACCGGAGTTGGCGCCGCAGGTAGTTAAGCCGGCGGTAGACGCCGTGCTGCAGCGCCAGAAACTAGAGGTTGGCAATATAACCTGGTGGGTTATACACGCTGCGGGGAGTTCAGTTCTGGACAATATAAGGGATGCCCTGGGCATAGCCGAGGAAAAGGTGACTCTTTCGAGAGGAACCTTGAGAGAATTCGGCAACACCAGCTCGACAAGCGTCGGCATTACCGGGAAGCGGTTGATGAGTGAGGATATCCGCCCGGGTGATTATGCGGCGGTTTTAAGTGTCGGACCGGGCATGACTGGAGGGATCACACTGCTGCGATGGCTGTACTAATTACCGGCGGGTCGGGCTTTCTTGGTAAAGCTCTAACCGAAAAGATTTTGGCAAACGGTCACCGGGTTTATTCGCTGTCGCGACACCCCCCAGCGCCGGCGGAAAACCTCATCCCTCTCGAGGGCGATATCCTGCTGCCGGACCTCGGACTTGAGATCGTCCCCGGGGATATCGATGCCGTCATCCACACCGCGGCGCTTCTCAGCTTTAAGCCCGGCGATAAGGACAGGCTTTATGCAACGAACTGCCGCGGTACCGAGAACGTCATTCACTGGATGGAAACCCACGGTATCGGACGGCTTTACCATGTCTCCACCGCCTACCTATTCGGCCAGAACCATTATGAAATCAGCAAGAAGATGGCGGAGGAGGTAGTAAACGCGCACCCTGGAATAAAGGCTGCCATCTTGCGGCCAAGCATTATTATCGGAGACAGCCGCGTCGAGGGCCTGCCGCCGGTGTCCGGGTTCTACATCGGTATTAGAGCGTTCGACCTGGCCAAGCGCTGGTTCGAGAAAGGAACGAAACTCCCGCCGCTCACATTCAAAGTAAGGGTCGCTGGTAACCCCCAGGGCCGGCTGAACCTGATACCGATCGATATTGTGACTCAGAACATTGCCCGGCTGATAGAGCAGGACGCGATGGAAGTATATTACCTTACAAATCCGGCGCCGCCGATGATTGAAGAACTGGAACAGCCCTTATCCCTGGCCACCGGGGCTGACATAAAATTTTTACCGAGTTTCACGCCAAATGTTGGCGACCGGCTGGTAGCCAAACTAATAACTGAACTCGCGCCATATTTGCACGGGCATGACCTGCCTTCTGACATTGAATGCCAGCGTCTGACCCCCGATTTTCTACGCAGGACAGCGGAATCCTTCCTCCATAAATCTTGACAGAAAGAGTTTGCAGCATTAAACTTGCTGATAGATGGGGCAAGCGTCGGCTTGCCCCTTTTTCTTTTTAGGGGAGGTGACCATGGTTATGCAGAGAGGCCGGGGACTCCTGGCGGATGTAGAGAACAAGCTCGGTCTGCCGCCTCTTTCCCAGATGGCCGGAGCCCTGGACAAATTCCCAGACGCCAGGCAGTTGCGCCTGATCAAAGACGTCCTTGCTTCCGCCGAGAAGGTTTCCCAAAACGCTCCGGAGCTCGACAAGGTGGCGGCGCTTATCCGGGAGATCAACTCTATGCCTATGGACAAGCTGGAGAAATTGGAGAAGCTGCTGAAGCGCATCGAGAGAATCATGAAAAATGCCCCGCATGACCTGCTGGAATTCTTGACAAGCTTGAAGGAGTGACGCATGGTTAGCCCCGCGGCGCTAGTTTTAGTCGGAGTGATAACCGGCATTGGAGGTGCTGTAACCTACACGGCATTCGATTATGCCCTGAGAGTTACCTCCAACGGAAGGAGTCCTGAAATGAGAACAGAAGAGGAACGCAAATCGGTCCACGAGAGGATATACGGCAAAGGCTCAACCCCCCCATCGGAGAGGCTGGGGAGAGGGCAAACGGTCAACGACCTCATGCCGATGCCACCGGAGCAGGGACCGCCTTTGCCGCGGGGCTTACAATTGAAATGGCCCTGGAACAAGTGATCTGCCGCCGCCGAGGAGTATGCGAAGAACCTATGATTTTATTAAGGGAATCGGATAGGCCGAAGAGCCTTGGCGAGAAAATGGCCGAGTACGTGTCCAGGCCACCTCAGCCGATACTCCGCTTTTACGGTAACTTCAGCACCGAGGGATCTGACGGCCGCAGGGTACTGCACTTCGCCGTGAGGAACGGCCTCCCGCTCCCGCTGCTTTATAGTATTTATGTAAAGGCCGATGGCGAGTACCTGGAGAAGCCCGACCACATCGGCCCATTTAGTATCGATAACTGGATTCTGGATATGGAACGTAAAGGAGAATCCCAGGT